>JAHFDQ010000614.1 GCA_023248915.1 Archangiaceae bacterium
AAGGACGTGGTACTGCCCCGGGGCCGGGCCGCCGCCAAGGCGCTGAAGGCCGCGCGGGAAAAGAAGGGCTAGCGAACAGCGCAGGCACAGCCGAAGGTTGCCGCAGATGCCCGACGCGTTCGTGCTCAGGAAGGCGGCGGTGCTGTGCTACCGCATCTACGACGTCGCCGAGGGAATCGACCTCGAGCGGAGCCGGGCGCTCCTGGCGCAGGACAGCCGGCGGCTGAAGCTGCGCCGCGCCGGGAGCGAGTATCTGGTGTTGAGCAACCCGCCCCTGGCGGTCGAGCTGGGGCGGCGGCCGCTGGCCGTGCGCGGAGGCCCGGTGGCGGTCGAGGTCTCGGCGCGCCTCTTCGACCACGGCGCCGTGTCCATCGTGCTGCGCGTACCGGTCGAACCCGGCACCCCGCTGGACGGCCTGGTGCCGCTCGCCGACGAGCTCTACGACAGCGCCGCGGCCGAAGCGCTCTGTGCAGAGCTGCTCGGCCAGGTGCGGCAGGCGCTGTTGCCGGCGCTCGACAACCCGCATCAATGGGAGAACAACGAGAGCTACTCGGTGGTGTTCGTCGAGAAGATTGACGGCGACCCCAAGGCGCAGCGCCTGCTCGAGGCGGCCGACCTGCCGCGGCTGCTCCTCGGCGAATGCGGCCCGGCCCTCCTGTCGCCACGCGAGCGGTCGGACGTCCTCGAGCAGCACTTCAGTTACACCGAGGACGACCTGGCGGTCATCGACTGGAACGCCGCCTTCGTCTACGAGCCGTCGGGCAGCGGCGACATTCCCGACCTGTTGGAAATCTGCAACGCCCAACTCCTCGAGCTTCGCTACTTCGACGACGTGCTCGACACCCAGTTGAGGTCCGTCTACGGCGAGGTGACGCGGGCGCGCGGGCGATGGCAGACCATTCTGTTCAGCCCATACAAAGTGTTGGCGCGGCGGGTGTTGGCCACGCTCTTCGACATGTCCGAGTTCATCGAGCGCGTCGAGAATTCACTGAAAATCGTCGGCGACGTGTATCTGGCGAAAGTGTACGAGGCGGCGGTGGTGCAGTTGCGTGTTCCAAACTGGCAAGCGTCGGTCACCAAGAAGCAGCAATTGCTCGCGCAGACGTACCAACTGCTGAAGGGCGAGGTGGACACCGACCGGGCGCTGACGCTCGAGTCGGCCATCGTCCTGCTCATCGTCATCGAGATGCTCTTGGCGCTCATCTCGCTCTTGCGCTGAGGCCGGGCTAAGCTCGGCCCTCGGGTGAAGGCCTGCCCAGGGGGCCGCGTGAGCCAGTCCGGGTACCAGGAGTGTGAGCTCGTCTCGAACCGCGCGGCGGTGCTGCTCTCGGGCGGCTCGGCCGCCGACCGGAAGGCATGGGCGGAGGAAGCGGCGAGCGCGTTCGCCACCTTCGGCCCGTTGGTCGAGGTGGTCGCGGCGCCGGGGCTCGAGCCGGCGCTGGCGCTGGCGCGGGGCGTGGTGTTCGTCCCCGACCTGCTGGCGCTGGGCGAAGAGGCGCAGGTGCAGTTGCTGCGGTGCCTGATGAGCCCGGAAGACCGGCCCAAGCTGGTGCTGGGGTTGCCGGTCTCGGTGCCCGACGCGCTCGCCCGGGGGCTCTTGCGCCCGGACGTCAGCTACCGGCTCTCGACCGGCCGGGTCGACCTGTCCGCGCCCGGGGTGAAGGACGTCATTCGGGCCCGGCGGGAGAAGGCGGCGGCGCACAAGCAGGGCAGGGCGCGTCCTGGCGGTTCGGCGCACAAGGGCGAAGCGCGACGCACCGGAAGGCGCTGACCCACGCCTCCGCCTGTCAGCGGGCGCCTCAGTGGCAGGCGATTTTTTCCGAGCAGATGCTGCCGTTGCAGTCCTCGCCGTCGCGGCAGGTGTACGGCGCGCCGAGCGCGCAGGCGCCCTTGCAGGCATAGGCACAGGTGTTTTGCGCGTTGCAGACCCATTCCCCGAGGCACGACTGCGCGGCCGAGGTCTGTTTGCAATCGCACGACGTCTGGCACGAGGTGTCGGCCGGCGGAGCGGCTCCACAGGAGAGCGCGGCCGCGGCGATGAAGACCCAGACAAGGCGCGAGAGGCTTCTCATGCGCGCACCTTGCCAGATTCGAACACGCTTGCCACCCGGCGCGGTGAAGGGGCCACTCCCAGTGGCGAACCGGGAAGGCTGGCGCTATTGGGTCCGGGACGATGAAGCTGGAGTACTCGCGCAACGTGGCCGGTCGGATGTTCGAGAGCCCGCTGCTCGAGGCGGGCTCGAGGGTGCACCCGGTCACTCCGTTTCTGCTCTACGTGCCCCTGATTGCGGGGCTGCTGGTGCACGGGTTGGCCCGGGGCGTCACCACTGCGGCCTGGACGCTGGCTATGCTGCCCACGGGTTGGCTCACCTGGAGTCTGATGGAGTACTTCATTCACCGGTATTTCTTCCATTGGGAAGGCAGCGGCCCCTTCACCCGGAAGCTGCACGACGTCGTGCACGGGTATCACCACAAGTACCCCGACGACGCCGCGCGCCTGGTGATGCCGCTGGGCGCGTCGATTCCGCTGGCATTCGTCATCGGCGCCGCGCTCTGGGCGCTGGGCCGCCCCGAGGCGACGCTGCCGTACTTCTGCGGCATCGTCGCCGGCTACCTCTTCTACGACTTCACCCACTGGTCGACGCACTACCGCACGCCGCTGACGGCCTGGGGCCGGGCCCTTCGCGCCCACCACATGGCCCACCACTTCGCCGACCCAAACAAGAACTACGGCATCAGCCACCGGTGGCTCGACGGCGTCGTCGGAACGCTGAAAGTGCGCTGACACCTCGCCCCACCAATCGGCCCTAGCCGGTGCCGGGGGGATCGGCCAGAATGCGTGGCTGGTGGGGCGAGTGTTGGAGTGAGGCGATGGCGTTCGACGTAGACGTGCGGCTGGTCGAATCCGAGCTCGAGGCGCTCCCGACTCCGGTGAGGCTTCAGCTCGAGCTGAAGCTGAAGTCCCTGGCGAAGTTCGCCGAGCTGACTCCGCCGCCGGCGCCCGCGTTCCTCCTGCTCGAGGGCATCGACCCGGCGACGGTGTTCCGGTTCGACCTGGCCGGCTACCGGGTGCGCTACGAAGTCGACCCCGACGGCCGCGTCCTGCGGGCGCTGCGCATCTCGAAGGCGTCGTCGGCCACGGCCGGCTGACGCCCTGGCTTCCTCAGGCCGCCGGCCCGCTCGGCTGGAAAATCTGGTTGAACTCGGCCAGCACCTTATTGAGCGCCGCCTTGATTTCGGCAGTCAGCTCGCGCTTGGCGGTGATGTCCTTCTCGAGGCCGGGGTGTTTGGAGTCGAGGAACTCGAGCAGCTCTTTCGCCCACCGGCCGATGTCGGCCACCGGCACGTCGCGCACCCAGCCGCGCTTGGCCGCGTCGTCGCGGTTGGTGGCGGCGTAGATTTGAATGACTTGCCGGGACACCGGCATCGGCACG
>JAHFDQ010000615.1 GCA_023248915.1 Archangiaceae bacterium
CCATCACCGACAACGAGCCCGAATTCGCCGCCGGGCCGGGCCGGCCGGGGGCCCACTTCCTGCCGGTGTCGCTCGAGCGGGACGTGCTGGCCGAGCTCGAGGAAGACCTGGCGCGGGCGCACGACCGGGCCGACCTGGTGGTGCTGTCGAACCACTGGGGGCCGAACTTCGTCGAGCGCCCGTCGCAGCTTTTCCGCGACTTCGCCCACGCGGCGGTCGACCGCGGCGCCGACGTGTACTTTGGCCACAGCGCCCACCTGGTGCAGGGCGTCGAGCTGTACCGGGGCCGGCCCGTCCTCTACGACACTGGCGACTTCCTCGACGACTACGCGGTCGACCCCGAGCTTCGGAACGACGCGTCGTGCCTCTTCCGGTTGCATTTCCAGGGATGCGAGCTGGCCGGGCTCGAGCTGGTGCCGGTGACGCTGAGTTACGCCGCGGTGGGGCTCGCGACCGGCGACCTTCAGGAGTGGATTCTGCGGCGGCTCCAGCGGCTTTCGGCCGAGCTCGAGACCAAGCTCGAGCGGCGCGACGGGCGGCTGTGGCTCCCGGGCAGTCTCGAGGCGCCGGTCCACGGTTCCTTGCCTTCCGAACCCGCCCCTGGCTAGGTTCGCGCCCTCACATTCCAGGGGGCTCACATGCCAAGCGTCACCCGAGTTGGTTCCACTCAACCGCAGGGCCGCGTCACTGATCTGCTCAAGGTGAAGGTGCAAGAGAACGATCCGGCGCTCAAGGCCAGCGCGACCGCGTTCGGCTTCAAGGTCGGCGGCACCGCCACCAACAACGGCACGATGGCCAGCTTCATGAAGCTGACTTTCGACGGCCACGAGGTGAACCTTCAGGTCTCGCGCGGGGACACCGCCAAGGCCCTCTTCACCAAGCTGGGGAAGGCGCTGCCCAAGGGCTACGAGGCCCGGGTGCTCGCCACCGGCAAGGGCACTCCGCCGGACCTCACCATCGGCATCGCGAAGAAGACCGGCGCGCCAGGGAAGGTCGACGCGGCGAAGATTCCCACCAACATCTCGGCCAACGGCGCCAGCGCGTCGGTCGGGTCGACATTCTGGGTGAACGAGATGCCGGGCTCGCCTCGGCCCAACGCCATCGCCTCGGTGGACGTGAAGGGCACCGGCTTCGCCGACGCTCCCCCGAGGTTCGCGGTCAAGAGCATCGCGGTCTACGAGAAGGGCACCAACAAGCTCGTCGCCACCATCAAGAACCCGAAGCTGGTCGACAGCGAGACGGTGTGGGGCCAGAAGACGCAGACCTACCGCGTGGAAGTGCCGAAGAAGAACCTCGACCTGAAGAAGCAGTACACCTTCGTGGCCGAGACCGGCATCAACGGCTCGAAGGCCGAGGCCGTGCGCAGCCCGTACGTGAAGATCGGCAAGGCGTACTGAGGCGGAGCTCGGCGGGCGCGTCTCACGGGTCCGCGTCCTGGTCGACGGCGTCGGCCACGTCTTGGGGCGTGGTCGGCCCGGGGACCAGGTAGGCCAGCGCGGAAGGCGCCTCGCGCAGGTAGCCGTTGAAGAACGCAGTGACGAAGCGCGACGTCACCTGGGCGACCTGGCGCGAGGGCAGGAAGTCCGCGCCGCAGCCGTCGGACAGCACCTTGGCCGCTCCGCGGATTCCCGCCGCGTCGGCCGAGGCCGCCAGGTTGAGCGGGCAGATCTCGGTGAACGAGAAGTGGCCGGCGTTCTTGACGCCCACCAGGTAGCGGGGCCGGTTGGCCGAGTCGTAGCCACCGCGGCAGTTCTGGGCGTAGTCGAGCGTCCGGTCGCGCTGGGCCCCGACGAGCAACGTCGGCACCTGCACCAGCGGCGGGCCGTCGCCGAGCGCGGTCAGGGTGTCTGTCTCGGGGGCGATGGGGGCGATCGCGGCGACGCGGGCGTCGTACCCGAGGCCGCCGGGTGAGGCGACGATGAAGCTCGTCGAGGCGCCGAAGGAATGGCCGAAGAGCCCGTAGCGGCCGTCCCGGAGCGTGCCCTCGGTGAACGGGCCGGCGCCCCGGAACAGAAGGGTCGCCACGTCGCGGACGTCGCCCGGGCGCTCGGAAGCCGATCTCACCATCGCCGACGGGTCCAGGCCCCCCTGGAGGATGAGGTCGCTCAGCGTGTCACCCGGGTGGTCGGGCGCGGCGACGACGTAGCCGTGGCTTGCGAGGTAGCTGGTCAGCGTGTACGACTGGAAACGGACTCCTCCGTTGCCGTGCGAGAAGACGACGAGCGGGAAGGGAGTACCCTTCGCGAGCGGCACGTCGCGAAAGGCCTCTTGCTCCATGCCCTCTTCGGGGACGGGAGAGACGACGATGGCGGCGGCTTCCGCGGTCACCAGGTCGGCCGAGTAGTACCGGTCGTGGGTCGCGCCCCGCGCTGGCACGGCCGGGTACCAGACCTCGGTCACGAGTTTTCGCACCACTCCGGTGCGCGTCACCGACAGCTCGAGCGTGGTGACGCCCACGGCGTACGGGCCCGGCGCGTCCGGGTTCCGGTCGCAGGTGGGGCCCGCGGGCCCGCATTCGGGAGGGGCGCAGGCCGCGGCCAGCGCCAGGCAGGCTCCGGCCAGAATCGCCGGGCCTCTTCTCAATGCGTCGAGGGGCATCCGGCAGAGGAAGCGGGGTAGTAGGTCGTCGTCTTGTTGAGGGCGCAGTTGGCGGAAGTCAGACCGGAACCCGGCTGGCTCGAGCAGCGCAGCGTCCCGTGCACGTGGCCGGCTCCGCACTTGTCGCCCTCCTGGAAGTAGACCGTCGAGCCGGTCGGGGTGTTGGCCACGCAGCCGCGGGCGTCGCCGCCCTGCATCGTGATGTTGCACCCAATCGGGTAGGGAGTCGAAGGGGGGCAGCTCGCCGAGACGCAGTCGCCGTCGATGTCCACCCCCACGTTCGCCACCACGCAGCCGGTGAGCCCGTCGTCCACCTGGCCGTCGCAGTCGTTGTCGGCGCCGTCGCAGACCTCGGGGCCCGGGCCGATCGCGCCCGTGCAGGCGCCCCAGCTTCCACCCAGCTCGCCCTGGCCGGTGCAGGCCTGGGTGCCGTCCCGGCAGGCCCCGATGCCGCGCGCGGCCGAAGGGCCCTTGAAGCAGGGCTGCGTCTCGTCGGCCGAGCAGGAACAGCCGTCGTCGACGAAGCCGTTCGAGTCGTCGTCCAGGCCGTTGCCGCACACGTCCGTCGGCACGGGCGGCCCGGCGTCGGCAGGCTTGCCTTCTGTGGGGCCGGCGTCGGCGACGCCCGGGGTGTAGCCCTGGCCCGCGTCCGTCGGAGCCGAATCCGGGGCGCAGAAGCCTCGGGACTGGCAGTCCGGGTCGTCGCAGTCGGCCAGGTCGTCGTAGTCGTTGTCGACGCCGTCGCCGCACAGCGCCAGCGAGTTCTCGGCTCCGCCCACGGCCGCGCTCGAGGGGCCACACATGCACCCGTCGGCCGCGGTCGCAGCCAGC
>JAHFDQ010000202.1:0-8054 GCA_023248915.1 Archangiaceae bacterium
CTCGAGAACGAGATTCGCCCCGCGGTCGCGATGGACGGGGGCGACATCGTCTTCGAACGGTACGACGCGGGAGTCGTCTACCTGCAGATGCGCGGCAGCTGCGCCGGCTGCCCCTCGTCCATGATGACGCTGAAGATGGGCATCGAGTCCCGGCTGCGCGAGGCGATTCCCGAAATCGCCGAGGTCGTCTCGGTCTGAGGCGCGCCGTCCCGGCCGAACGGGTGCGGCGAGAGCTGCTGCCCGAGCAGTCCCCCGGTCTCCTGCGCGAGCTGCACCTGCTCACCCGCGACGGCAAGCTGAACGCCGACGCCCTGCGCAAGCTGAAGCAGGTGAACCACCTGGTGGGGCTGTTGCGGCCGGCGCTCGAAGACGTGTTCCAGCGCTTCGCCGACCCGGTGGTGGTCGACGCCGGCAGCGGCAACGCCTACCTGGGCTTCGTCCTCTACGAGCTGTTCTGGAAGGGCCTGGACAAGGGCCGCCTGGTGTCGATTGAGGCCAAGCCCGAGCTGTCCGAACGCGCGAAGGGGCGGGCAGAGGCGCTCGGCTACGCGCGCATGGAATTCGCCACCGGCTCGCTCGGCGCCGCCCCATGGCCCGAACGGCCCCACCTGGTGCTGGCGCTGCACGCCTGCGACACCGCGACCGACGACGCGCTGGCGGCGGCGGTAAGGCGCAATTCCGATCACATCGCGGTGGTGCCCTGCTGCCAGGCCGAGGTCGCCCGCCAGCTCGAAGAGCGCGGCGGAGTGGCCAGCCCGGCCATGCGCGCCCTGTTCGAGCGGCCGTGGCACCGGCGGGAATTCGGGTCGCACCTGACCAACGTGGTGCGGGCGCTGGCGCTGGAAGCCCACGGCTACCGGGTGACGGTGACCGAGCTGACCGGGTGGGAACACTCCCTGAAGAACGAGCTGATTCTCGCCAAGAAGGTTCGCCGGGAAGACGCCGCCGCGAAAGCGCAGCTCGACCAACTGCTCGCCGAGACCGGGGTGCTGCCGTCCCTGGTGCGCCAGCTCGCGCGGCCGCCGCCCCTCAGCCGTAGGACTCGCGGGTGATGTGCGCGTCGGGCACGCCCACCTCGGCGACCATCGCCTCGAGGTCCTTGATGCGGCGTCGGGCGGGCTCGGCGTGCTCGGGCAAGGAAGGCTCCTTTCTTTCGACCGATAACCCCGGGCCCGTGGCGCCGCCACCCGCGGCGGCCGCTTCGGGGCTACGGTTGCTTACATGGAGGAGCAGCTCTTCGTTTCGACTACACCGGGGCTCGAGGCCGCCCTGGAGGGCGAGGCGCGGTCGCTCGGCGCCGCGGTCTCGCGCGAGGCCGGGGGAGTCAGCATGCGCGGCCCGCCCGGGCTTTACGCCTTGGCCAACCTCCGGCTGCGCACCGCGAGCCGGGTGCTGTTGCGGCTCGGGCAGGTGCCGTTGCGCGAACCGTTCGACGCCGCGCTTGCCCGGGTGCCGGTTGCCGCCGAGGTGGGGACAGGTGTCCGGGTGCGCGCGACCGGCGCGGGCCCGCTCGCGAAGCTGGAGGCCGCCGCGACGCGCCTCTGGGGCGGTGGAGCCGGCGACGATGCGCCGGAGGTGCTCTTACGCGCCGAGGGCGGCCGGTGCACCGTCAGCCTCGACACCTCGGGAGAAGGGCTGCACCTCAGGGGGTACCGGCAGGAAGTGTCGCGGGCGCCCGTGCGCGAGACGCTCGCCGCGGGAATCCTGCTCCTCGCCGGCTACTCGGGCGACGAGCCGCTGTGGGACCCGATGTGCGGCAGTGGCACCCTCGCCATCGAAGGCGCGTGGCTGGCCCAGCATCGCGCCCCCGGCCTGGCGCGCCGGTTCGCCTTCGAGCGCTTCGCCTCGCACGACGCCGCCCGCTGGCAGGCAGAGCTCGCCCGCGCCCGGGCCGAAGAACGCCCGGCCCCTTTCCCCATTCTCGCCGGCGACCTCAACGCCGGCAGCCTCGGCACCGCCCGGCGCAACGCCCGGCGCGCGGGACTCGCCGGAGAGCTGACCCTCGAGCGCCACGACGCGACGAGGCTCGAAGCGCCCGCCGGTGTCGTTCCCGGGCTGGTCGTCGCCAACCTTCCCTACGGCAAGCGCGTCGGCGACCGGACCGAGCTGCCGCGGCTGTACCGCGACTTCGGAGCGGCGATACGGCGCCTGAAGGGCTGGCGGTACGCGCTGCTCACCGCCGAGGGAGACGAGCGCGGGTTGGGCTTCGAGCCGGACCGCGCGCTGGCGCTCTCCAACGGTGGCCTGAAGTGCCGCCTGCTGCTCGGCAGGGTGCCACTGGAAGGGGCTGGCGGCGGGCGGTAACATTCTCTCGGTGAAGCCAGGCGAGCAACCCACAGCCTCTGACGTGAAGCTGACCTGGGGAAGTGCTGCCCGGGCCAAGGCCGAACACCGCGACGAGGCGAGACAGCGTCACCTCGCGCTTCCGCTCTCGGAGCGTCTGCTGGCAGCCCTCGGGATGATGCAGGCGCCTCGCCATGACGCCGGCCAGCGCTGAACCCCGCGAGGTCCTCTTTGCGCTCCTGAAAGAGCTTCAGGAACGTGGCATTTCCGAAGTGGCCGTGACCGGGGGGCTGGCTCTGGGCGCTTGGGTCGCGCCGCGTTTCACCAAGGATTTTGACCTCTGCGCGGTCGTTCCGGAGTCCGCGGTGGACCCGCTGCTCGCTCAATACGACGGAATTCGCGTGGGTCCCGAGCGAATCCCCAGCACGATTCGGTTCGAGTTCGCGGGGTGGCCGGTCGACGTTTTCGTCGCCAAGACCGCCTATGACAGGGAGTGCCTGCGGCGCGCGGTCGCGGTCGAGCTCTTCGGGGCGAAGGTGAAGGTCGTCACTCCCGAGGACCTGCTCATTCACAAGCTCATCAAGCTGCGCGACGACAAGACGAAGCTCTTGCAGGACGCGGCGGACGTTCAGGCGATCTTGCAGACCTGCGCCGTGAGCTCGACCTACCTCGAGGCATGGCTTCCTCCGGACGAAGCACGATTCCTGTCCGAGGCGATGAGTCTCGACGCCGCGAGCCTCGTCGCACGGCTCCAGACACTCGGCGCCTGACTCGCGCCAGCGACTTTCGTTTCTCCGCTCTTGACGGTAGGTTTGTCGGGCCATGCCCAGTCGCATTCCCGCGGGTCCGAACCCGAATGCAACGTCCGGCACCACCCCCCCCAAAGCGACGACGAACGTCCCGGCATCGGGGACGGCCAACCACCTAAAGGAGATGGCGGGCAACGCCATGGAGAAGGCGGGTGGGTGGGTCGGCGTCGGACCGGGAGCCGCCAAGGCGCGCGCCGCCAAGAAGGTCGAGGGCGCGCGCGCCGAGACCCGGCGAACCGAGCTCGCCAAGGTCGCCGGCGCCCAGGTGCAGGGAATGCTTTCGATGCGCGGCGACGCGCCTCGCTCGCTCGACTCCATCTCGCTGCACAACGAAGTCGGCGCCGCCCTCAACCTGGTGCCGAACCGCGAGCCGAAGACTCCGGCCGAGCTCGACAGCTTCAAGAAGGGCACCTGGGCTTTCTACGGCGGCGCTTCCAAGAAGGCCGTCGACAAGATTCAGTCCGCCATCGAGTCTCAGGGCGGCAAGCCCCCCAAGGTCTCCGTGCTGCCGATCGCGTTTCAGGCGGCGGACGGCAAAGAGGGGCCCACCGTCGTCCCGCTGTTCCGGGTCGAGACGTCCAAGGGGCCGCGCTTCGTCGACAACCAGGGGCGCTACTACAAGAACTTCGAGGACTGGAAGGACGACAACCAGCTCCCTCCGGGCGACGTCAGCTACCCGAAGGACGGCCAGCTCTCGCGCGACGCGGCCGGCCAGCCGCTGGTGGTCACCGAGGCGTCGCACGCCGTCATCGACACCTTCGGGGAACGGGCGCTGCAAGTCGCCGACACCGCCGCGATGGTGGGCGGCTTCGTCGTCGGCGCCGCCGCCATCATCGGCACCGGCGGCGCGGCCACTCCCCTGGTCGGCGCCGCGCTCGCGGCCTGGTCGGCCAGCCGGGCCGCCAGCAGCCTCTACGACTCGGCCACCCATGGCGGCGCGCTGAACCCGCTGACGGACCAGAAGGCGCGCGCCGACTGGCTCAACTTCGCGTCGAGCTCGCTCAGCCTGGGCAGCATGTCCGCCACCGTCAGCGCCGTCGGCCAGTTGGCGAAGACGAGCAAGGTGGTCGGCACGTTCTCCCGTCTGGCCCCCGAGCTCACCGTCGCGTCACAGGTCGTCGGCCAGGCGTCCACCGTCGACTCGGCCGTGTCCCTGACGCGCAACTGGGACCAGCTGTCGACCAGCCAGAAGCTACTCTCGACGTCCCAGATGGTGTTCGCCATTTCCAGCACGGGCCAAGCGATTCGCCGCTCGGGCCTGCGCGGCCTCTACAGCCCTCAGGCGGTGCGCGAGCAGCTCGGCATGGTCGATGCCGAACACGCCGCCGCCCCGAAGAAGAAGCTGGTGAACCAGCAGCCCACCGACGCCGAGAAGCTCAAGGAACGCGACTTCTTCAGGGAATCGGAACGCAGCGCCGACACCCTGACCTCGTTCGACCCGAAGTACTACTCGAAGGCCAGCTCGAAGCTCTACTCCAAGGCCGGTTCGCCTGCCCCGAAGGCGCCCGGTTCCCCTCAAGTGCAGACGAGCGACCTCGCGTCTGCCGACATGTTGCAATCGCTCCGGGAATCGCCCGAGCTCAACAAGAACGGCCAGCGGGCGCGCCTGATGGGCGCCCGGCTCGTCGGCCGCCGTGACCGCACCGACGGCGACTTCCGCTACGCGTACGGCCGCGACGCGTTCGACGCCTGGGCCAAGGCCGACGCCAAGCTCAACGAGATACCCAAGGGCCAGCTCTCGGACCACCTCAGCATCGAGAAGCTCTCCGAAATCAACAAGCTCGCCTACGTCGCCGGCGACGACACCCTCCTGGCCAGGTCCGGACACGCCTACCGCGGGCTGACCGGCGACCCGGTCGAGGGCGGCCGCCTGCGCACCGGCTATGACGCGCGCTCGCTCCCCTTCAAGCCCGAGTCGATGGAACAGGTGAAGAACATCCGGGCCAACGGCGGCGAAGTCTCGGTCGTGCACACCGGCGACGTCGGAGAGATCGCCATCCTCTACGCCAAGGGCGACCAGGTGCAGCCGGGGTTGTCGAAGCTGCTCGAAGACACCCGGGTCGCGCTCAAGAACCCCGACGCCGACGTCATCAACGTGGGCGCCGAGTTCGCCCAGCGCTTCATCACGCTCCACCCGTTCCAGGACGGAAACGGCCGCACGGCCCGGTTGGTGATGGACCGCATTCTCGCCGAGCGTGACGTCCCGCCCCCCATCCTGCGCGACATGTCGGCCGACGTGACGCTGACCCGGGCTCAGTACGCCGACGAGGTGCGCACCGGGGTGGTGCGCATGCGCGCGGCGCTGAGCACCGCCCGGTACGCCAACAACAGCACCCACGCCGCCCTGGGCGCCCAAGAACCTTCGCTCGTCGAAAGCGCGCTGAGGCAGGTCGCCAGCGTCGAGGTAGACGGCCTGAGGTGGACGCTCGGAGGCGACGGCTTCGTCTACGACATCGCGGGCCGGGCGTATCAGGCCAACGCCGAGGGCAAGCTCCAGCCGATGACGCAGCTGGAACAGTACTTTGCCATTCGTCGGCTGTCCGCGGCGCCGGACCCTGCCGGGGCGCTCGAGAAGTTCACCAGCAAGACCGTCGAGGCCTTCTACCGGGTCAAGGCAGAACCCACCAAGGCCCAAGGCGTTTTCCTGTCCGACGTCGACGCCATCAAGGCCGACAACTCCTACCGGCTGAACCTGAAGCCGGCTGGGAACGAAGCGCTCATCGGCCTGTTCGACCCCGCGAAGGCCCAGGTGAGCTCGCTGTTCAAGTCGATCAACAACAACAAGAGCGGCACCGACCAGTCGTTCCTCATCTCGCGGTATCAGCAGCTGGACCTCGAGATGTGGCACGTGCTCCAGAGCCTGAAGTCGAGCGGCGACGCAGCAGGAACCGAGCAGTTGATGAACCACCGGCGGGCGCTGTTCACCCTGGCGAAGACCGAGCTGCAGAAGGCCGCTCCCGCAGTCGCCGGAGCGCCCGCGAGCCCCGGCAACCCGCTCGGCTTCACCCAGGCCTACGAGAAGCTGGCCTACGAGAACTCACCGCTCAGCCTCCCGTCGCTGGACCAGGCCATTCGCGCGATGGGCGACGACAACATCCGGGTCTGGCGCGGCGACATCTTCGCCGTCGACAAGATTGGAATCTACCCCGACTACCTGCCCACCAATCCCGACGCCTTCGACCTGGCCGCCATTCGCGGCAGGAACTCGGGGACTGCGTCCATCACCTCCGACCTGGCGCGGGTCGGGGGCTCGTCTCTCGGTTCAGGGTACCTCTGCTACACGTCCGACCTGGCGCTCCTGGCCAGGGGCGGGGGCTTCGCAGACAAGCAGAACACGGCCGTGCTCAACCTCGAGGCGTTGCCCGCGTCGGTCTCGACGGCGCTGAAGACCCGGCTCGCCGGCGGAGGCGCCGTTCGCATCTCGGACGTCTCAGACCTGCTCGGCGCGGTCGTCCGAAAGAGCAACACTCTCCCCGAGGGTTCCATCGACGTCAGGGGGCTGACCCGGGCGCAGTTCAACACCCTGGTCGAGGCCCACAGCGCCAGCTGGCCGGCCGAGGCGCGCCAGCAGATGATGGCGCGCTTCGAGTCGGCGCAAGGCCAGGGGTCGGTGGCGACCTACTTCGGGGCGCCCCAGGCCCTCAAGCTGGGCGACATCCTGGGGGTGCTCCCCAACACCGACAAGAGCGAGATTCAGTACCTGGCCGGAGACGTGGCCCGCACCGTCGGGTCCATCGAGGTGACGCTCAGCGGCGAGGCGCTGAGCCTCGCTACCAGCCGGCGGGCCTTCCTAGTCGAGATGAAGAAGGGCGACGCGCTGCCAGGGGTCGGGACGCTGGGCGGCGGAACGTTCGAGGCCGAGCAGGAAATCACCGGCCTCGGCCGCGTCTTCCCGTGGCGGGTGAAGCACAGCTACTCACAGACCGAGCTCGCGGCGCCGGTTCCGGGCGCCGTTCCGCCCGCGGCGCCGGTTCCTCCCAAGCCGGTCGGCTGAGTCTCGAGGGCCGGAGGAGCCCCTACGGGGGCGGGGTCAGCCACGGGACGAGGTCGGCCGGAGGTTCCGGCATGCGGCCGACGAGCCGGTCCGCGACGGCGTCGGCAAGCCCGACCTGGGCGAAGAGGGCACGCGCGGCGGCGTGAGTCGGCGGCGCCGGAGCGTCCAGCGCGACTTCGTCGGTCCTACACGAGACCGCCCAGCGGACCATGCGCTCGAACAGCGCCGCCGCGTCGAGAATCGGTCCGGGTTCCAGGTGCACGGGCAGAATGCGCCACTCGACGGTCAGCTTTCCCCGGGTCTCGCGCGCCAGGTTCAGCAGGTTGAGGTCGCAGTACTTGGTCAGGCCGGCGTCCAGTAGGGCTCGGCGCGCCGCGGGCCAGGGCAGGTCGGCGAAGGAGGCGGGCGACACCGCGTCGAGCAGCGCCCGCGGCCAGGGCCCCAGCCGGGTGCACCTCGAATTCGTACCGAGCAGCGCGCGCATGAGCTCGCGGCGGGGGTGCATGAGGAGCACGAGGTTGCGCACCGCCACCGCCGACTTCAGGCGCCGCGCGTCGAAGTGAAGGTGGGTGGCTCCCTCGGTGGGTGCGCTGAACCCCAGGGCTCGGGCCGACCGGAGCACCTGGCCCACGACTTCGGCGTGGCGTCGGGTCAGCGGCGCGGTCACGACTTCGCACGGGCGCTCGCGTTCTCCGCCGGCGGGCGCGGCGAGGAACAGCGGCCGTCCGTTGGTATCGCGCAACTGCACCTGGGCGCCGTCGGTGTGCAGGCGCGAACCTTCGAACAGGCGCGCCAGCGGCGCCAGCACCTTGTCCCGCGGCGCGGCCGGGTCGCAGACGCGGTGGGCGAGGGCGGTCAGCCGGTCGTCGTCCGAAACGACCCGGTACCAGCCCTTCACGGGCGGCGCCTGCTTGGCGAGGTCAGCCTGGAGCGTCTGGTCGTCCACCAGCCGGAACAGCACCTCGCGC
>JAHFDQ010000202.1:8064-9717 GCA_023248915.1 Archangiaceae bacterium
CGGGCATCGGTTCATCGTCGCGATGGAAGACCGGCCGCACGGTGGCGCGAAAGTCCCTGGCAAGCCGGGTGGCCAGCGAGCGTCGGCTCAGCCCGCGCGGAGCGAGTAGCTCGAGCTCGAAGCCCACCTTCCACTGAAGCGGCGCGGGCGCGGGTCGGGCCCGCTTGCGTCGTGTCCGTCTGGGCTGCCGCGTCGTCACGCCTGGACCCTCTCCGAACGGCTTCTTCTTCCACGAGAGTATTTCTCTTGAGCCATGGGAATCCAAGCGCCTGGATTCGTTGAGGTTCATGACAACTGCCGGCGAGGCGCCACGACAATTCCCTCAAGCACCACCGGAGGCAGCCATGCGGCAGAAGCATCTCGAGCGGGTGAGACCGGGTTCGGCGCGCAGGGTGGTTGCGCTGGCGGCGTTCGCGACGCTGGTCGCGGCAGGAGAGGCGAGGGCGACCACCTACCTGGACGACCCGCTGAACGGCTCGACCACGGGGACGCAGAACGGAGGCCAATTCGTCGCTGGCGGTGGATGGCAGGCGGGCACCCAAATCACGTGGGACCTCGGGCAAGAGCTGTCCGAAGGCTCGCTCTCGGTCCAGGTCACGAACTGGAACCCCAACAGCGACAGCCCTCAGCAGCAGTTCGACAAGCAGCACATCGTCAATCTCTACCAGTCGTCGCACGGGTCTCCGCACAGCGCCGACGGCGAGTCGCCGAAGACTGCGTTCGTCAACCTTCGAACCGGCGCCTCGTACGACAATCTCTTCAAGTTCCTCACCAGCACCGCGGGCTTCGCCGACCGCATCGAGAACCGCCTGCCGAAGCCGCTGGGCTTCATCGACCCGGCGCAAACCTACACGCTCGAGGTGCGGTGGACGGCGTCGGGAGACGTCACGGTTCTTCTCGATGGCGCCGCCCTCTCGACGCACTCTCACGGGACTGCGCTCAAGCTGCGCTACGTCTTCATCGGAACCGACAACGCCCCCGGCGGCACCTACGGGCCTCAGGCCGACGTCATCTACAAGAACGTGCGGGTCACCGGCCCCGGAGGCGCGGTCGACAGCGGCACGGGCGACCCGCCCGACGCGGGTTCGGGCGACGGCGGTTCGACGTACCGCTTCTCGCCGGTAGCAGACACCTGGACCGACCCGGTCAATACGAGCGCCGTCAACGGCGGTTCGTCCGAGCTTCGCACCGGGGGCGACGGGCGGACCATCTACCTGCGCTTCGATGTCCAGGGCCTCCAAGTGGTGAAGAACGCCAAGCTGGTGGTGCACGCGATGAACGCGGGGGGCGGCGGCGACATCTTCAAGGTCGCTGACAACACGTGGGCCGAGGGCCTGGTCAACCACCAGAACCGGCCAATGCCTGCGGGGGCGCCTCTCGCCAGCCTCGGGAGAGTGGAGATCGGCGGGGAGTACTCCCTCGACGTGACCACGGCCGTCGGAGGCGCCGGCCTTGTCTCCTTCGCAATCACCTCGTCGGACCTCGACGGTTGTGGCTACTACTCCCGCGAGTCCGCCTCCGGACGGCCGGAGCTGGTAGTCGAGAGCGACGACGGCGCGGGCGGCGGTGGCGGCGGTGGCGGTGGCGGTGGCGGTGGTGGCGGTGGCGGTGGCGGTGGCGGTGGTGGCGGTGGCGGTGGCGGTGGCGGTGGCG
>JAHFDQ010000616.1 GCA_023248915.1 Archangiaceae bacterium
GCGGTGCGGCCGACTACGCCTTGCGCTGGCTCACGCCGGTGAACGAGGTCGACCTGTGCGGCCACGCAACGCTGGCGAGCGCGCACGTGGTGCTGCGCCACCTCTGGCCCGGCCGGCGCCTTGTCACCTTCTCGACCCGCAGCGGCATCTTGAGGGTGGACGCCGACGGCGACCTGCTCACGGTCGCGCTGCCGGTACGCGAACCCCGGCCCGCCCCCGTCTCGGACGAGCTGTGCCGCGCGCTGGGCGCCCGGCCGCGCGAGGCCTGGCTGGCGGTCGACGCGCTCGCGGTCTTCGACTCCGAGGCCGAGGTCCGCGCGCTCAGGCCCAACTTCGACCTCCTGGCCCGGCTGCCTCCCTCGGGCGTGATGGTTTCCGCCCCCGGCGCCGACTGCGACTTCGTCTCGCGCTTCTTCGCCCCGCGCGAGGGCGTGCCCGAAGACCCGGTCACCGGGTCGGCCCACTGCACCCTGGTGCCCTACTGGGCACGCCGGCTCGGCAAAGGCGCACTGAAGGCGCGGCAGGTGTCCACCCGCGGCGGCGAGTTGGCCTGCCTGCTCGACGGCGCGATGGTCAAGCTCTCGGGGAAGGCCGTGACCTACCTCCAGGGGACCGCGAGCTGGTAGCCCGGGCGGCCGCGGGCGCGGCGTCCTCCGGCAGTTGGTCGACCCGGCGGGTGTCGCCGAGGCCGAGCACGAAGTCGGCGCCGAAGGCCTGGGCCGGGGTGAGCGCGCCGACGGGGCGCCGGGCCAATACCTGCTCGACGGCGCGCACCGAGGCCAGGGCGGTGAACTGGTAGGCCTCGGGAAGCTCGAGCCACGCCTCGGCCTCGACACCGCCCGGAGCCGCGGCCCGCGCCCAGACGTGGCTCCGGCCCGAGCGCCGGAGTGCTTCGTCGGGGCCGTGGACCCGGGCCTCGACCCAGCGCGACGCCGCGCGCTGGAACGGCGAGCTCGACGTCACCCACCGGCCCACGCTGGACGCGGCGGCGGCGAGCGGCCACCCCACCCTCAGCGCACGGGCCATGCGCCGAGAGACTGCGAAGTAGGTGCTGATGTTGGGGACCCCCGTCGACCGGTACGCGGTCTCTAAGTCGGCGAGGGGAAACGGCACCACCCAGCGCTCGCGGTCCGCGAAGCGCAACGGGCGCACCCCCTTGCCGAGCGGTTCGGACACGATGACGCCGCCCCGCCGCGTGCAGGCCCCTTCCGGCAACTGGCCCAGCGCCGACTTGGCGGTGCCGCTGCTCGGGGTCGAGATGGCCGCGATGGCAATCTCCAGCTCGGTGGCGCGGGGCAGCCGCTCGACCAGGTGCAGGGCCAAGCAGTCGGTGGGCACCACGTCGAAGCCGACGCCGCAGACGACCGCGACGCCCTTCCTCTGGGCCTCGCCGTCGCAGCCGAAGGCGCTGCGGAAGACGGGCAGCTCGCCGGTGATGTCGAGGTAGGAAACGCCGGCTTCGAGGCACGCCCGCAGCATGGGGGCCGAGGTCTCGACGAACGGGCCTGCGGCGTGCAGCACCGCTGAGACGCCTTCGAGCGCCCGCCGCAGCCCCGGGCCGTCGTCGAGCGACACCGCCCGGTGGGAAAGCCCCAGCCCAGCCGCCAGCGGAGCCAACTTCTCGGCCGAGCGCCCGGCCAGGACCGGCGCCTGACCTACCCGGACCGCTTCCTCGGCGATGAGCCGCCCGGTGAAGCCCGTCGCGCCGTACAAGAGCCAGCGTCCCTTCTTCGAAGCCATGGCGCCCCCGGTGAGAGCCCCGGGCCCGAACGTCGAGCCGGAGCGGTCCCTCGTTTACCCCGGAAGGTCTGTGGCCTTCCAGCGCCTGGAGCGCCGCCTCGGCCGAATCGTCGACCACTTCGCTTCCGGGGTAGTATCCGAGTCGCAACCATGAGCGACGAGTCGCTGCCTCCCGACGAGAACCGCCGCAAGTTCCCCCGCACGCCGCTGTCGCTGCTGGTGCAGTACCGGTTCGAAACTTTCGACGAGTTCCTGGCCGAGTACTCGGTCAACATTTCGCCGGGCGGCATGTTCATCCGCACCCGCGACCCGCGCGAAGAGGGGGCCGTCGTCTACCTGCAGTTCACCCTCAAGGACGGCTCGAAGCTCATCGAGGGCATGGGCCGGGTGGTGCGGGTGAACCCGAGCGACGGCGACGCCGACCACCCGCCCGGAATGGGAGTCGAGTTCGTCAACTTCGACGAAGACTCGATGGCGCTCATCGAGGAAATCTGCGGCGCCCGCGCGACCCGGGGCAAGCCGCCCGGCTAGAGAGGCGCGTGCTACCGAAATCACTTCGCGCGCGCCTGTTGGCCGCCTTCGTGCTGCCGACGCTCGCGCTGTTCGGCCTCGCGGGCGCGGCCGGCTACGGGCTGGCGCGGGGGCTGCTCGAGGACGAGCTGGGCCGAAGCCTGGCTGCGGTCGCCGGAGCCACGGCGTCCCAGGTGAGCGCCGAGCGGCTGCTGGGTATCTCGGCCGGCGACGACGAGGCCGGCACCCGCACTTACCGCAACCTGCACCGCCAGCTCGACGACGCGCGCGTGGCGGCGGGGGTGCGCCGGGTGTTCGCCTTCGACCGCGAGGGCCGGGTCCGGGTGGACGCCGGAGGCGCCCTGCCGGTGGGCGCCGAGGTGCCCGAGTTGGCGCGCGACCGGCTCGAGCTGGCGCGCGTCTTCGCCGGGACTCCGGCCTCGTCGCAAGTGCTCTTCGAGGGCAACGACGGCCGCTGGTACCGAACCGGCTACGCCCCGCTGGTGCAGGACGGCAACGTCATCGGCGCCATCGGAGTCGAGGGCAGCGCGGCGTTCTTCGGGCCCTTGCGGCAGCTCGTCCGGCTGTACGCGGCGTGGCTGGTGTCGGCGCTACTGGTGCTCGGACTGGTGGCGGTGCTGACAGCCCGCACCCTGGCCGCGCCGCTCAACCGGCTGGTCGCGAGCGCCCTGCGCATCGGTGGGGGAGACCTGGCGACGAAGGTGCCTCCCGAGCCGACGGTCGAGATTGGCATCCTCGCGCGCGAGCTCGAGGAAATGCGGCGCGGGCTAGAGGGGCGCGACCGGCAGCTCAAGATGATGCTGGCCGGGGTGGCTCACGAAGTCCGCAACCCCATTGGGGGCATCGAGCTGTTCGCCGGGCTGTTGCAGGAAGAGCTGCCCGAAGGCGAAGCCCGTGAGCACGTGTTGCGAATCCGGTCTGAAACGCACTACCTGAAGCGCATCGTCGAGGACTTCCTGGCCTTTGCGCGGGAACAGCGGGTGGCGCGCGCGCCGCTTTTGCCCCGGCGCCTGCTCGAGGCGGCGCGCGACCTGGTGCAGGCCGACGCGCTCGGCAAGCAGGTGGCGTTCGAGTTGGCCGCCGAAGAGGCCGCGCTGGTCGGCGACGAGAGCCTGCTCACTTCCGCGCTGGTCAATCTGGTCAA
>JAHFDQ010000617.1 GCA_023248915.1 Archangiaceae bacterium
CTCAACCATGCCAGCATCATCGACGGCATCCGCCTGTCGAAGGCCAAGCGCCTGCGCTACGCCAACAACGACATGGCCGACCTCGAGAGGTGCCTCAAAGAGGCGGCCTCGGCCCGGTACCGGCTCATCGCCACCGACGGCGTCTTCTCGATGGACGGCACGCTGGCCAACCTGAAGGCCATCTGCGACCTGGCCGACCGCTACCGGGCGCTGGTGATGGTCGACGACTCGCACGCGGTGGGCTTCGTGGGCAAGAAGGGGCGCGGCACGCCCGAACAGTGCGGCGTGCTGGGCCGGGTCGACATTCTCACCGGCACGCTGGGCAAGGCGCTGGGCGGCGCGTCGGGCGGGTACACCTCGGCCCGGAAGGAGATTGTGGGCTGGCTGCGCCAGCGCTCGCGCCCGTACCTGTTCTCGAACACGCTGATGCCGGCCATCGCCGCGGCGTCGTTGAAGGTGCTCGACCTGCTCGAGGGGTCGGACGCCCTGCGCGAGAAGCTGCGCGCGAACGCCGCCCACTTCCGGGCCGGCATGCAGAAGGCGGGCTTCAAGCTGGTGCCGGGCGAGCACCCCATCATCCCGGTGATGCTGGGCGACGCCAAGCTGGCCACCCAGATGGCCGACCGGCTGCTCGGCGAGGGCATCTACGTCATCGGCTTCTCCTTCCCGGTCGTGCCCGAGGGCCAGGCGCGAATTCGCACCCAGATCTCGGCGGCCCACGAGACCGAGCACCTGGACCGGGCCGTACTCGCATTCACCCGGGTCGGCCGGGAATTGGGAGTCCTGCCGTGAAGTCGCTGGTCAAGGCGAAGAAGGAACCCGGCATCTGGATGCGCGAGGTGCCGGTGCCCGAGGTGGGGCCGAATGACTTGCTGGTGAAAATCCGCAAGACCGCCATCTGCGGCACCGACGTGCACATCTACAACTGGGACGAGTGGGCTCAGCGCACCATTCCGGTGCCGATGACCGTCGGCCACGAATACGTGGGCGAGGTCGCCGGCATCGGCAGCGCCGTCACCGGCTTCACCCTGGGCGAGCGCGTCTCGGGCGAGGGGCACATCACCTGCGGCCACTGCCGCAACTGCCGCGCCGGCAAGCGCCACCTGTGCCGCAACACAGTAGGCGTCGGGGTGAATCGGCCGGGCTGCTTCGCCGAGTACCTGGCGGTGCCGGCGGTCAACATCTTCCGGGTGCCGAACGAGATTCCCGACGAGATCGCCGCCTTCTTCGACCCGATGGGCAACGCCACCCACACCGCCCTGTCATTCGACCTGGTGGGCGAAGACGTGCTCATCACCGGCGCCGGCCCCATCGGGGTGATGGCGGCGGCCATCGCGCGCCACGTCGGAGCGCGCCACGTGGTGGTCACCGACGTCAACGACTACCGGCTCGCCCTGGCGCGCAAGCTGGGGGCGACCAAGGCCATCAACGTCTCCAGCACCTCGATCGACCAGACGATGAAGGACCTCGGCATGACCGAGGGTTTCGACGTGGGCATGGAAATGTCGGGCAACGGCGACGCCTTCCGGGCGCTGTTGAAGGCGATGAACCACGGCGGGCGGGTGGCGATTCTGGGCATTCCCCCGTCCGAGGTTTCCATCGACTGGAACCAGGTCATCTTCAAGGGGCTGGTGCTGAAGGGCGTGTACGGCCGCGAGATGTTCGAGACCTGGTACAAGATGGCGGCCATGTTGCAGACCGGGCTCGATGTTTCGCCGGTGCTGACTCACCGCTTCCCCATCGACGACTTCCAGGCGGGCTTCGACGCGATGCGCTCGGGCCAGTCCGGCAAGGTCGTCCTCGACTGGACCGCGTGATGCAAACCACCCCCCGAACCGCGAAGAAGGCCAAGCTGAAGAACGGCGCCGCGCTGAAGCTGCCCAAGTCGAAGCGCTTCGTCGCGATGGCGGGCAACATCGGCGCCGGCAAGACTACGGCGGCCAAGCTGATCAGCCAGAAGCTCGGCTTCGAGTTGTTCGACGAGCCGGTGATCGACAACCGCTTCCTCAAGGTCTACTACCCGGACATGCGGCGGTGGTCCTTCACGCTGCAGCTCGAGTTCCTGATCAAGCGGGTCGAGCACCACGAGCTGATCCACACCGTGGCCAAGTCGTGCATTCAGGACCGCACCCTGTACGAAGACCCCGAGATCTTCGCCAAGTACCTGCACGGCCTCGGCAACATGACCGACGCCGAGCTCGACCTCTACTTCGACTACTTCAAGCGGCTGACCCGGTCGATCGCCCAGCCCGACAAGGTCATCTGCTTCGACGTGCCCGACATCGACGTGCTGCTGGCGCGAATTCAGAAGCGCGGCCGCGAAGAAGAGAAGGGAATCCAGGCCGGGTTCCTGAGGGGCCTGAACGGCTACTACTCGAGCTTCCCGATGGTGTTGCAGGGCAAGTACGGCATCGACTGCCTCACCGTCGACGTCACCAGCCTCGACATCCGCTCGGGCAAGGGGCGTCAGGAATTCCTCGACCGGGTGACCACCTTCCTCGACGCGTGAGGCCGGGCCGCACGCATCATTGAAAAACTAGTATTCGACTGCTAGATTTTCAATGATGTCCCTAGTCCCGCGGGCCGCCCTGTTGGGCCATCTTGGTTCCCTCCTTCGGGTCAGCCCGGTGGTGGCGCTGCTCGGCCCACGCCAGTCGGGCAAGACCACGCTGGCGCGCCAGTTGCTCGCTACCCGCCATGGGCAGCTCTTCGATCTCGAGGACCCGCGGGACGAGCAGACCCTGTCGCAGCCCATGACGGCGCTGGAAGGGCTGCGCGGCCTGGTCGTGATCGACGAAATCCAGCGTCAGCCTGCGCTGTTTCCCGTGCTGCGCGTGCTCGCCGACCGGCGCCCGCTAAAGGCGCGCTTCCTCGTCCTGGGGAGCGCTTCGCCCGAGCTCGGGCGACAGTCCTCGGAGTCGCTGGCGGGCCGGCTGCGCTTCGTGGAGGTGGGCGGCTTTTCGCTCGAAGAAGCAGGACCGGCGCAGGTGAGGCGACTCCTGACCCGAGGGGGATTCCCGCGCTCGTTCCTGGCGCGATCCGACTCGGAGAGCTTCGGGTGGCGAGAGGACTTCGTTCGCACGTTCATCGAGCGCGACGTCGCGAACCTGGGAGTTCGGCTTCGCTCTCCTAGGCAGCTGCGTCGGCTCTGGACGATGATCGCCCACCGCCACGCCCAACTGTGGAATGGCGCAGCGCTGTCGTCTGCGCTCGGCGAGACCTACCCGACCGTGAAGCACCACCTCGACGTGTTGACCAGCGCGCTGGTGGTCCGCCAGCTCCCGCCATACCTCCCCAACCTCGAGAAGCGGCTGGTCAAATCGCCGAAGGTCTTCGTGCGCGATAGCGGCCTGGTGAACGCCCTGCTCGGCCTGCGCGACTGGAGGGCGGTCGAAGGTCACCCGGGGCTCGGAG
>JAHFDQ010000203.1 GCA_023248915.1 Archangiaceae bacterium
CAGGGCGACGAACAGGCCGGCGCGGACGATGAAGCGGCGTTCCTTCGCGGCCGGGTTGAGCTCGGGTTTCGCCATGCCTCTAGGCCCTCCGGGTGGCGCCCGCGCGCGCGTCGAAGAAGGCGCGCACGTCGGGGAGTTTCGATTGCCGCATCTCGTCCACCGTGCCCACCTGGACGATGCGCTTGTTCGCCAGCATCGCGATGCGGTCCGAGACCGCGAAGGCGCTCTCCATGTCGTGGGTGACCACCACCGAGGTGCAGCCGAGGGTGCGCTTCATCGACAGAATCAGCTCGTCGATGATGCGGGTGCTGATCGGGTCGAGCCCGGTGGTCGGTTCGTCCCAGAGAATGACTTCGGGGTCGACGGCGATGGCCCGCGCAAGCCCCACCCGCTTGCGCATGCCGCCGGACAGGTCGCTCGGCCGCATCGCCTCGATGCCCGGCAGGTTCACCAGCGCCAGCTTCTGGGCCACCTTCTCGCGCAGCTCGTCCACCGGCATCTCGGGGAAGTGCTCGTACAGCGGGTAGGCGATGTTCTCGCCGACGGTCAGCGAGTCGAACAGCGCCGCCCCCTGGAACACCATCGCCACCTTCTTGCGCACCGGCTGGAACTGGGCGTCGGTGAAGGCCGCCAAGTCTTGCCCTTCGAACCAGACCTTCCCCCGGTCTGGGCTCAACAGGCCGATCAGGCACTTCAACAGCACGCTCTTGCCGGTGCCCGAGCCGCCGATGACGGTGAGCGTCTCGCCCTTCTGCACCGACAGGTTGAGCCCGTCGTAGATGCGCTTCGGGCCGAAGGACTTCTTCAGGTTCTCGAAGCGGATGAGCGCGTCTGGCGGGGCGGGCTCGGTCATAGGGCCATCAACAGCTTGGTGAGGAAGAAGTCCGACAGGCAGATGGCCACCGAGGCGATCGCCACCGTCTCGGTGGTGGCGCGCCCCACCCCTTCGGTGCCGCCCTGGACATTGAAGCCCTTGAAGCAGCCGACCAGCGCGATGATGAGGCCGAACACCATGCTCTTGCCGATACCCGAAGTGAAGTCGCGAAAGCCCACCGTTTCGACCACCGACCGGTAGAACTGTTCGAAGGGTATTTCGTACTCGCTGCGCACCACCGCCGACCCGGCCGCCAGGCCCATCACGTCGGCCAGCGCCGTCAGGGCCGGCATCACCACCATGCAGGCCAGCACCCGGGGCACCACCAGCTTCTTGATGGGGTCGGCCCCCAGCGCCCGAATGGCGTCGATCTGCTCGGTCACCTTCATCGAACCGAGCTCGGCGGTGATGCCCGAACCGATGCGCGCGCCCACCGTCAGCGCCGTCAAGACCGGCCCCAGCTCGCGGAACAGGGTCAGCACCACCACCTTGCCCACCGTGTGCTGCACCCCGAAGCGGGCGAGGAAGAAGGCGAACTGCAGCGAGATGACGAGGCCGGCGAAGACGGCCGTCAGGGTCGCGATCGACAGCGACCGCACGCCCAATACCTCGATCTGGTAGGCGACTTCGCCGGGCGCGAAGGGGGGCCGCACCGCGCGGGCGAGGGTGCGCCAGAGCATCAGGGTGACTCCCCCGAACTGCTCGAACGCCTCGTTCATCTTCTCGCGGAAGGGGATGATCGCCTTCAGCTCTTGCTGCACCAGCTCGTGCAGCGGCTCGTCGCCCATGGGGAACTCGCCGGTGGGCCCGGGGAATTCGCCGGTGGGGCCGCTCATCGGCGGGCTCCGGTCTTGAAGCGCGCCAAGAGCGCCTGGAAGGTGGTCGCCTGCTCGTCGAACCGGCCGTGCGGAGCCACGTAGGTGAAGTCGTAGGCGCAGCCGTCCTTCTTCATCACCACCAGCGCCAACTCGACTTCGACGCCGTCGAGCCGCGCCAGGTAGCGCGACGACAGGCTCGCCCTGCCGTCCAGGGTGCCCGGCTCTTCCGACACCTTCACCCGGTCGGTGAAGCCGATGAGCAGGTGGGAAGTGAGCACCTCGAGCGACGCGTCCCCGAAGTCGTGGCAGGTGGAGTTCACCGCCAGGCTGTGGGCCGAGGTCGGCGCGACGAAGGCGAGATCATTCTCCGCCAGCTCGACCTTGCGCCAGGTGTCGGGCGGCGCGCCCAGCTCGTAGCGCACGCCTTCCTTGACGAAGACCCCGTTGCGCAGGCCTCCGGAACAGGCGGCCAGCGCCAGCGCGGCAGCACCCAGGTTCGCGAGAAGCCTCACCCGCACGCCACGATGCCCCACCCGGGCCCGACGTCCATTTTCGGCGTGGAAGTTGACTCTCAACGCCTGTTCAGTGACCATACTGAAAGCCTGTCACGTCCCCGGGAGGGTCGCCGATGGAAGAACTCACCGATCGCCAGCGAGAAGTCCTCGACTTCATCGTGAAGGAAACCGAGGTGCGCGGCTTTCCGCCGACCATCCGCGAGATTGGCGAAGAGATGGACATCCGGTCGACCAATGGGGTGAACGACCACTTGAAGGCCCTCGAGCGCAAAGGGTACCTCAACCGCGGAGAGCAGCAGAGCCGGTCGCTGGTGCCCACCAAGCGCGCCCGCCTGGTGCTCGGGCTCGGCAAGCGACCCGACGCCACCTTGGTCGAGGTGCCGCTCTTGGGTCGCGTCGCCGCCGGCGCTCCGCTCTTGGCGACCGAGAACATCGAAGACTCGGTGAAGATCGACAGCTTCCTGCTCGGCGGCTCAGGCAAGGAAGTGTTCGCCCTGCGCGTCAAGGGCGAGTCGATGGTCGACGACGGCATCTTCGACGGCGACTTCCTCTTCGTGAAGAAGACGCCGACGGCCCAGCCGGGCGAGATCGTCGTCGCCCTGATCGAGGACGAGGCGACGGTGAAGCGCTACTACCCCGAGGGAGAGCGCATTCGCTTTCAGCCCGCCAACAAGACGATGGACCCGATCTACGTCGCCCGGTCCGACTTCCGGTCGACGATGCTGCTGGGCATCGTGGTGGGCGTCTACCGGAAGATGGTCGGCGGCCGGAAGTAGTCAGGGGCAGCGCGTCACGCCCGCGTCGGCCGAGCGCGCCCGGGCGCAGGCCTCGGCCTTCCGGCGCGCGTCGCCAACCTTTCCCGCCAAGGCCGCGACCTTCAGTTGAAGCGGTACGTCCTCGCGTTCCGCGGGTTCTTCCGCGACCTGGGCGAGCAACGCCAGGGCGTCCTTCTTCCGACCCACCGAGGCCAAGAGGTCGGCCAGGTCGATGGACTCGCGGACCTCTTCTCCCGTCGCGGTCGCGAGCGCGCGGTCCAGCTCGGCCAGAAGGCACTCGGCGTCCTTGCGCGCCTGGCACAGCCTCGCCAGCGCGACATGGACGACCGCCCTGTTCTTTACGCGCAGCGACTCGCGGTAGGCCGCCTCGGCCTCGCCGGTTCGACCCAGCTTCGACTCGGCCTCGCCCGCCAAATCCCAGAGCGTCGGGTCGGTCGAGCTTCGCGCGGCCTCGCGGTAGAGGTCCGCCGCCTCGGCGAGCTGCCCTGCTTGCACGTCGAGGTCGGCCAGCTCGGAGATCAGCTCGCCCGTCCGGGTGCCCGCATCGGCCGCTCCGCCGAGCAGCACGCGCGCCTCGTCACGCCGGCCCCGGCGGGACAGCTCGCCGGCCGCCCTCAGCCAGAGGAACGCCTTCGCCGACTGGGGCGCCGCGCGGGCCGCGGCGGTGAAGGCTGCGACCGCCCGGTCGACGTCGCCTTCCTTGGCGCGCAGCTCGCCCAACTGCTCGAGGGCGTTGAAGTCTGCCGGGTTCAGCGCCAAGGCGCGCTCGAGCGAGGTCGCCGCCTCGGCCCGCCGGCCGAGCATCAAGAGAATGAAGCCCCGCCGGCTCCAGTTGGTCGCGCGGCCCGGAGTCAGCAGCACCGCGGCGTCGAACTGGACGAGCGCTTCGGCGAGGTTGCCCTCCGATAAGAAGAGCTCGCCGGTCGCGGCCGGCAGCCTTGGGTCTCGAGGGGCCAGGGCGCGGACCTCGTCGAAGCGGCGGTGCGCTTCCGCGAAGTCGCCCTTCAGGTACGCGGCCGTGCCGGCCAGGTACAGCCCCTCGGCCTGGGCCGCCGGGTCCAGCTTCGGCTCGCTCGGGCAAGCAGCCGCGGCCAACCCGAAGAGGACGACCGCCGACCTCGCCCTGTGCGCGGGAAGGGAAGGCATCAGAATCGGTACAGGGCGCCGAGGCTGAGGTCGAAGTTGAGGCCGGCGCCGAGCCCGGTCTCCTGGTCGCTCAACCCCAGGACGATCTGCGCGATGTTGATGGACGCCTCGACCAGCCCCTCGAGGCCAGGCAAGAAGCGGTACTGAAAACCGAACATGCCGATGACGGTGGGAATCGAGCCGGTCTCGCGGAACGGACCGTACTTGCCCATCGACAGCGTCAGACCCATGCCGAGGCCCCAGTACGGTTGGAACGCGTCGGCGACGCCGTAGAGCTTGCGCACGCCAAGCACGCTCGGCACCACGGTCAGGTCGACGGCGTTGTCCTTACTCTGGCCGTGCACCAGGTTGAAGCCCACCTGCAGGAAAGCGAGCCACTCGGGGTCGAAGGCCCAGCCGACCTCGAGCTCGGCCCCGGGGTTCAGCGCCGCGAGGCTGGCGAGGAATTGGTTGCCGAATTTGAGCCCGAGGCTGATACCGAGGCCTTGCGCCTTCACCCCGGAAGCCGGCTCCGCGGCCTCCTCGAGCACCCCCAACATCTCCTGGGCGACCCGGGCCGCCGCGCCCGGCAGGCCGTCGTCGCTGGACGCCTCGGCCCGCGGTTTCGAAACGGCCACCCCGCGCGAGGAGTCGTAGACCGACGTGGTGAGCACGTACGTCTTCCCGAGCTTGTCGAGGCGCCCGGTCACCAGGTAGCGGGCGCCGAGCGCGCCCGAGACTTCGGCCAGGCACGATGTGTCGGTGCACGGCCCGAGCAGTTGCTTCTGCCGCTCGAGCCCGAGCGCCGCCTTAATGTCGCGGTCCGACACCACCTTCAGGTGCTTCGACTCACCCAGCCGGCTCGCTAGCAGAGCGTTCACGGCCGGCGCCGCCTCGGCAGCTCCCTGGTTCGACTCGAAGGCCAGAAGCGCGACCAGCGCCGGGCCCGCGCGCGTTCCCGCGTCTTGAGCGGAAGCAGCCAACGAATGACCTGAGCCGTCGGAACCAAAAGCACTCGCGCCCGCATCTGGAGCGCCAGGGGCGTTGCTCGCCGAAGTCGGGGCTTCCGCGCCCGCGTCCGAGGCGGTCGGTCCGGCCGCCGGCGATGGTTCGGCGTGAGCCCCGGCGGCGGCGAGCGAAAGGGCCAGCACAACGGGCATCATGGCGAGCGACCGGGGCCTCATGGGCAGAGCAGTCTACGGGCCCCTGGGAAGCCGTGGGGATTTTGCGTTCGCGCACGTCGCAAGGGGGCGAAAGGTTGCCTCTCGGGGGCTCGAGTTTCGGGCCGCTGGCCAAAGCCAAGCCGCACTTCCGAATTTCCCCTCTGAAGAAAAGCGTGTCCGGCATGGAAACGGCCAGAGCCCGTGGAACTGCACCCCCGCCGGCCGCTTAGCTACGCACCTTCGGGCGAACGCGCTAGCTTCCGCCTACCTTGAGCGCAGGACTGCTCGACCGACTCTCGCCATGAGCCCAGGCACCCTTGAAGCCGCTCCACCCGCAACGGGCCTGGCGGAACTCGAGCAGCTCCAGCGCCACGCGGCGGTGGGCGAGCTTGCGGCCGGCCTGGCCCATGACCTCAACAACGTCCTGTCGACCCTCTCGGTCGTGAGCAGCCTGCTGCGCCAAGGCGAGTCGGGAACCGAGAGGCTCTCGGTGTTGGCGCAGCTCGACGCCGCCGTGACGAGCGCCAAGCGGCTCACCCGCGGAATGCTCGAGGTGGGTCTGCCGACCGACGGCGAGCGCGAGCCGCTCTCGTTGAACGAGCTCGCCAGCGAGGTGGCCGAGCTGGTCGGCCGCGCCGCTTCGCCCAGGCTCGATTTTCACTTCGACCTCTGCGCCACCCGGTCCGTCCTCGCCGACCGCACGCGGCTAGCGCAAGTGGTGCTGAACCTCGCGGTGAACGCCCGAGACGCGGCGGGCCCTGGGGGCAAGGTGACGGTGCGCACGTACGACTCCGCCGACGTTTCGGCCTCGGCCCACCCTGTCCCGCCTATGGGCCGCCACGTCGTGCTCGAGGTCTCCGACACGGGCCCAGGAGTCGACCCAGCCCTGCGCGAACGCATCTTCGAGCCGTACTTCACGACCAAGAAAGGCGGCGCCTCGCCGGGCATCGGGCTCGGCCTCGCCATCGCCCGCCGCATCGTCGCCGAGCACGGCGGCACCCTCGAGCTCGCCCTGGACTCCGGACCGGGAGCGACCTTCCGCGTCCTCTTGCCCTGCGCGCCGTGACGGCCGGGCCGACCCTGTCGCCTCAGGGAGCCGGCTTCAGCTCGCCGAGCGGGTCCACCGGCGCGCCGCCCCTGCGCACCTCGAAGTGCAGGTGCGGCCCCGACGTCCGGCCCGACTCGCCGACCGTGGCGATCACCTGGCCCGCCTGCACCTTCTGGCCTTCCTTCACCCGCAAGTCATGGTTGTGGGCATACAGCGTCACCACCCCGCCCTCGTGCTCGATGATGGCGAGCAACCCGTAGCCCTTCTGCTCGCCAGCGAACAGCACCGTGCCCGGCGCAGCGGTCTTGATGGGGCTGCCCTCGGGGGCGGCCAGGTCGATTCCGTCGTGGGGTTCGGCGCCCTTCTTGCCGAACTTGCCGTACAAGACGCCCCTGAGCGGCCAGTCGAGCGTGCCGGTCGCGCTGCCGGCGGGCCGAGGCCGCGACGCCGCGGTCCGAGGCGTCGGCCCCGCGCCGACTTCTTCCGAGCCGTCGCCGCCCGCCGGCACCGGCCGTAGCCCGGTCGCTCCTGGAATCACCAGCTCCTGGCCGATCGCGAGCGAGCGTGGATCGCTGATGCCGTTCGCCGCCGCGAGGTCGTCCGGCGAAACGCCGTAGGCCCTGGCGATTCGAAACAGCGTCTGCCCCGGCTCGACCCGGTGCTTCACGGCCACCAGCTCGGGCTCGACGTGCCGGCTGGACAGGCCGACCGGGCCCGCCGTCACGCAGCCGACGGTCACACCCGGCGCGGCCAGGGCGAAGGCGAGCAGGAGTTCCCGCGTCAGCGGCCGGGCCCCGGCACCTGCTCGTACCCGTCGAGGGCCAACCCCCGCACCGGCCCGAGCGCGGCGTCGTCGGTCAAGTCCAGGTGCAGCGGCGTCACCGAAACCACCTTCGACACGTGCACCGCGTTGCAGTCCGACCCCGGAATGTCCTGGTGCTGGTAGTCGGTGCCGCCAATCCAGTAATACTTCCGGCCGCGCGGGTCGACGTTCTCGATGACGTCGACGCCCCACGAGTGCTTGCCGAGGCGGGTGACCTGATAGCCCCGCGGCTCGCCCCCGGCCGGCACGTTCACGTTCAGCAGCATGCGCCCGGGCATCGGCGCGGCCAAGGTGGCCCTGGCCAGCACGGTGGCGAAGCGCGCGGCGTCGCCGAACTCGAGGCTCTGCCGCGACGCCAGGCTGAAGGCGATCGCCGGCACGCCCAAAATCGACGCTTCCATCGCGGCCGCCACGGTGCCCGAGTACGTCACGTCGTCGGCCAGGTTGGGGCCGGTATTGATGCCCGACACCATCAGTGCCGGGCGCTCGTCCTTCAACAGGTGGTTGATGGCGAGGTACGAGCAGTCCGACGGCGTGCCGTCGACCGAGAACCAGCGTTCCTTCACCCGCTTGATGCGCAGCGGCCGGTGCAGCGAAAGGGCGTGCGAGGCGGCGCTCTGCTCGCGGTCGGGCGCCACCACCCACACCTCGCCCAGCGGCGCCATCGCCTCGGCCAGCGCCGCCAGCCCCAGCGAGGCAACCCCGTCGTCGTTCGAGACGAGAATCCGGACGCGGTCCACCCGTCAGGCCTTTCCCGCCACGGCGCGAATCGCCGAGCGGCCGGCGTACCGCGCCGCGGGGCCGAGCTGCTCTTCGATGCGCAGGAGCTGGTTGTACTTGGCCACCCGGTCGCTGCGCGACGCGGACCCGGTCTTGATCAGCCCGCAGTCCAGCCCCACCGCCAGGTCGGCGATGGTGGTGTCCTCGGTCTCGCCCGAGCGGTGGCTCATCACCGAGGTGTAACCCGCCTTGTGCGCCATGCGCACCGCCTCGAAGGTCTCGGTCAGGGTGCCGATCTGGTTCACCTTCACCAGAATCGAGTTCGCGACGCCGGCCTGGATGCCGCGGCCGAGCCGCTCGACGTTGGTGACGAAGAGATCGTCCCCCACCAACTGCATGCGGCCGCCGAGCGCGTCGGTCAGCTTCTTCCAGCCGTCCCAGTCGTCCTCAGACATGCCGTCTTCGATCGACACGATGGGGTACTTGGCGGCCAGGCCGACGTAGTACTCGACCAGGCCCGCGCTGTCGTACTCCTTGCCCTCGCCGGTCAGGACGTACTTCTTCTTTTTCGAGTCGTAAAACTCGCTCGCCGCCACGTCGAGCGCCAGGGCCATCTGATCGCCGGGCTTCAACCCCGCGGCCTTGATCGCCTCGACGATCAGCTTCAGCGCTTCTTCGTTGGCCGCCAGGTCGGGAGCGTACCCGCCCTCGTCGCCCACTCCGGTCGAGGCCTTCTTCGCCTTGAGAATCTTCTTCAGGGCGTGAAACACCTCGGCGCCCCACCTGAGCCCCTCGGCGAACGTGGGAGCCCCCCACGGCAGCACCATGAACTCCTGCACGTCGACGCGGGTGTCGGCGTGGGCCCCGCCGTTCAGGATGTTCATCATCGGCACCGGCAGGGTGCGGGCCTGCAGGCCGCCGACGTACCGGTAGAACGGCAGCGCGTAGGCCGCCGCCGCCGCGCGCGCCGTCGCCATCGACACTGCGAGAATGGCGTTGGCCCCCAGCTTGGCCTTGGTCGGCGTGCCGTCGAGCGCGAGCATCTTCTGGTCGATCTCGAGCTGGTCGGCCGAATTCATGCCGAGCACCGCCGGAGCGATCTTCTCGACCACGTGCGCGACCGCCTTCTTCACGCCCTTGCCGAGGTAGCGCGCCTTGTCGCCGTCGCGCAACTCGAGCGCCTCGTGCTCTCCGGTCGACGCCCCCGAAGGGACGGCCGCGCGGCCGGCGGCACCGCTGGCGAGGACGACCTCGGCTTCCACCGTGGGGTTGCCGCGCGAGTCGAGTATCTCGCGCGCGGTGACGTGGGCGATTGTAGTCATGGGTCGGCGTTCTACCGGCGGGGCCGGGGGGTCGCAAGCGCCTCGGGCGGCCGGGCGCTGCTACAGTAAGGAATCGTGAAGCTGGCGCTGGTCCTCTCGGACCTCCACATCGGCGGTGGGCATCGCAAAGGGCAGGTCAACCTCTACGACGACTTCCGCGAGGACGGCCGGTTCGAGCAGCTGATGGCCCTGTACGCCGGGGGCAAGCACGCCGACGACGAGGTCCACCTCGTCCTGAACGGCGACATCTTCGACCTGTTGAAGGTGCCGGTGAACGGCAAGTTCCCCGAGGCGATCACCGAACGGCTGGCCCTGATGAAGCTCGAGCAGTGCCTGCGCGGCCACCCGCGGGTGGTGAAGGCGCTGGCGGCGCTCTTGGCCCGGCCGCAGAACCGAATCACCTTCCAGCCGGGCAACCACGACATGGAGTTCTTCTTCCGGGGCGTGCAAGAGATGTTCTGCCGCGCCGTCACCGGCGACGACACCCACCCGCGGTTCCGCTTCATCA
>JAHFDQ010000017.1 GCA_023248915.1 Archangiaceae bacterium
AGGGGTAATGCTGTTGCCGGCGGTGGTGCTGCCGGGCGCCACGGAGAAGGCCAGCTTGGTGGCCGTCCCCGGCACTATGTCGAAGGTGCCGCTGGTGACTCCGGTGAGGCCGCCGGACGAGGCAGTGAGGGTGTAGCCGACTCCCGTCTTGTCGATGGAGAGGTTTGAGAAGGTGGCGACTCCCGCCACCGCGCTCTTCGGGTTGGTGCCGGAGAGGGCGCCTCCTCCCGGGTTGGCGCCAATGGCCAGCGTGATGCTGGCGCTGGATGACGTGACGGTGTTTCCCAGCGCGTCCTCAACCGTCACCACGACGGCCGGGGCCACCGAGGCGCCGGCGACGGTGGTGGAGGGGGCGGTGGTGAAGGCCAGCTTGTTGGCGGCGCCGACGGCAATGTTGAAACTCCCACTGGTGGCGGAGGCGAGGCCGGGAGAAGAGGCCGTCAGGGTGTAGCCGACTCCCGCCTTGTCAATGGACAGGTTGGAGAAGGTGGCGACGCCGGCGCTGGCGTCGAAGGGGTTGGTGCCGGAGAGGGTGCCGGTGGCCGGGTTGGTGGCAATGGCCAGGGTAATGGTGGCCGTCGAGGAGGTAACCGTGTTGCCGAGGGCGTCCTCCACCGTCACCTCGAGGCCAGGGGCAATGTTGCTGCCGGCGGTGGTGTTGGAGGGCTGGATGGTGAAGGCCAGCTTGGAAGCGGCGCCCACCAGAATGTTGAAGCTGGTGCTGGTGTCGCCGGTGAGGCCGGAAGCGGAGGCGGTGAGGGTGTAACCGGTTCCGGCCCTGTCGATGGAGAGGTTGCTGAAGGTAGCGACGCCGGCGACGGCGCTCCTCGGGTTGGTTCCGGACAGCAGGCCTCCGCTGGGGTTGGCGCCTATGGCGAGGGTAATGGTGGCGGTGGAGGAGGCAACCGTGTTGCCGAGAGCGTCCTCCACCGTCACCGCCACGGCCGGGGCGAGGCTGCTGCCTGCGGTGGCGCTGGTGGGGGAGACGGTGAAGGCGAGTTGGGTGGCGGCGCCGGGGGCTATGTCGAAGCTGGTGCTGGTGGCGCCGGTGAGGCCGGAAGCGGAGGCGGTGAGGGTGTAGCCGGTGCCCACCTTGTCGATGGAGAGGTTGGCGAAGGAGGCGACGCCGGAGACGGCACTCCTGGGGTTGGTGCCGGACAGCACTCCGCCGCTCGGGTTGGTGCCGATGGCGAGGGTGACGCCGGCCGAGGAAGAAGTCACCGTGTTGCCGAACGCGTCCTGCACCGTCACGGAGGGGGTAATGGCGGCGCCGGCGGTGGTGTTGGCGGGCTGGGTGGTGAAGGCGAGTTGGGTGGCGGCGCCAGCAGAAATGGCGAAGCCGGGGCTGGTGGCGCCGATGAGGCCGCCGCTGCCGGCCGTCAGGGTGTAGCCGGCGCCCGCCTTGTCCAGGGAGAGGCTGGCGAAGGTGGCGACGCCGGCCACCGCGCTTAGCGTCACGGTGCCGGAGAGGGTGCTGCCGCCGGGGTTGGCGCCCAGGGCGAGGGTGATGCTGGCGGCGGAGGACGTCACCGGGTTGCCCTGGGAGTCCTGCACCGTCACCTGCACGGCAGGGGCAATGCCGTTGCCGGCGGTGGTGCTGGAAGGAGCGACGGTGAAGGCCAGCTTGGCGGCGGCGCCTACCGTAATGTTGAAGCCGGCGCTGGTGTCGCCGGTGAGGCCGCCGGAAGCGGCGGTGAGGGTGTAGCCGGTGCCCGCCTTGTCGATGGCGAGGTTGCTGAAGGTGGCGACGCCGGCGACGGCGCTCTTCGGGTTGGTGCCGGAGAGGGTGCCGCCGCCGGGGTTGGTGCCAATGGCGAGGGTAATGCTGGCGCTGGAGGACGTCACCGTGTTGCCCAAGGCGTCCTGCACCGTCACCTGGACAGCCGGAGCGACCGAGGCGCCGGCGGTGGTGGTGGTGGGCTGGGCGGTGAAGGCCAGCTTGGCGGCGGCGCCGGCAGTGATGTTGAAGCTGCCGCTGGTGTCGCCGGAGAGGCCGGCGGAGGTGGCGGTCAGCGTGTAGCCCGCGGCTACCTTGTCCAGGGTGAGGTTGGAGAAGGTGGCCACTCCGGCCACGGCGGCCACCGTCAGCGTCCCGCCGAGGGTGCTTCCTCCTGGGTTCGAAGCGAGCGCCAAGGTGACGTTCGCCGTCGAGGACGTCACCGTGTTGCCGGAGGCGTCCTCGACCGTCACCTGCACCGCTGGGGCAATGTTGCTGCCGGCCGCCGTGTTCGACGGCTGCACCAGGAAGCCCAGCTTGGTAGGCGTCCCCGCCGACAGGCGTAACGGCGGCGCGACCGCCAGGTAGAGAATCTCCGTCTGCGCCGCGTCGTTGGTCGTCCAATTCAGCGAGAAGCCGCCGGGGTCCATGCTGTACCGGCTGGCCTCGGCGTCGATGGCGGGGGTGAAGTTGTTCACCTTCATGAAGGCCTTGGCCGTCTTGTCGATGCTTTGGACGCTGGTGGTGGCCTGCGCGTCCCTGTCCTCCACTGCCGAGCTGCCCTCCGTCAGCGCGTCGAAGGCGCCAATCCCCACCCGCCCCTGCGCGACGGGGCTGGCCTGGGTGACGTCCTGCATGCTGTGCAGCAGCACCGCGGTGGGGGCAAACCCCATCCCCCCCACCGGCTGGACCGCGCCCACCTTGAAGGTCAGCATGTGGATGGTCCACGGGGACGCGGGGGAGTTGCCATCGGCGAAGTAGGAGCCGACCGAGGTGACGCTCTTGTCTCCGAAGAAGTTGTTGTTGTAGTTCGAGCGGCCCGTGAAGGAGGGCCCGATGCTGATGGAGTTCGAGGAGGCGGTGCCGTAGTCGATGATCAGCTCGTTCGGGTACGTGGTGGTTTTCGACCCGCTGTTCATCGCCACTCCGGCCTCGCTGGCGGTGGCCACCTGGTCGAGCGGGTTGGTTCGCCAGACCCCGGAGTACTCGAAGACGTAGGCCTCGATGTTGGTGGACGACGTCAGGTTGATGGTCACCGTGATGGGTGGAGCGCCGCCGGTGACGTTGGCCGCGTAGTAGGTGGACGTCCGTTCGTTGCCGGAGTCCCAGTTGGTTGGGCCGGCGCCCAGCACGTAGGTGTTCCCCTTGTTGTCGGTGACCGAAGTCGTGGTGCCGACGGGAACCCAGGTGGTGAACCCCACCACGATGAGGTTTCCGGTCGTGCTGTTCCCCGGAAGGGTGACGCCGAGGGAGGACCCGACGGTCTGCGATTCCGCGTCCTGAACGTAACTGGCGGTGGTCACCGCACTGCCCGTCGTCTTGAGGAAGCTGCCCGCCTTGACGTTGAGCCCCTTCAGCGCCAGCGAGAACACCTGACCGGCGGTGCCATTCGAAACGCTGAAGTTGGTGGTGAACCCGTCCGGGTCCATGGACACGAAGGAAGCCCGCGTGGTGATGGCGAGGGACTGGCTGATGGAAAGGAGGGTCGCGTTCGTCGCCTGGCCGCGCTGGGTGTCGGACGGCGAAGCTCCGACGGCTCGGCTGTACTCCTCGGTGGCCCACTGCCCGCCGGCCGAGTCGGCGACGCCGAGGCCGAGCTCGGCGGACGCCGAGTTGGAAGGAGGCGCGCCCGCCAGGCTGTCGCCCGCGTGGAGGTTGACGACGGCGCTCGGCATGAACCCCACGCCCGTCACCGCCTTGTTGCCCGTCGCGGTCGGCAGTTGCCAGTTGATCACCTTGGCCGAGACGTCCGCGCCCCCAATCACCATGTAGTGGACGACGTAGGCGTTCGCGTCGTTGGGGGTCCACTGGAGAGTGAAGCTCGACGAGTCCCAGGACAGGAGGGCCGCCTCGGCGAGCACCGCCTGGGCCGGGCTGATGAGGGTGAGCGCCTTCGCCGCCACGCGGCGCCCGGCGACGGGCGTGGCGACTCCGCTCTGGCTGGCCATGGCCGCCGAGCCGCTCGTCACTCCGTCGGTGATTCCGTAGGAGAGGTTGGCGCCCGTGCCGAAGACCTGGTTCGTGCGCCCCGCGGTCCAGAAGATGACGGCCTTCGGGATTACCCCCAGGTTGTGCGGCACCACCTGAGTCGCCGGCGCCCCCCCGGTGCTCTTGGTGAAGCTGCCCACCTTCATTCCCGGGGTGCCCGCGAACTGCACCACGAACCAGCCGACGTCGGCGCTGCTCGCGGTGGAGTTGCGCTGGAGCGTCAGGGACGCCGCGGGCCGAAGGGCGATTGTCTGGGTGTTGCCGGTGTCCGCGTTACCGGAAGCGGTCGCCGTCTTGGTTCCAGTGGCGCCCGCCACTCCCGGGGCGTAGTAGCACCCCTCCACCGACTGGCCGTTCGCCGAGCCGGGCCCGCTGGCGCGGTCGAAGGCCTCGGTCATCCCCGCGGGAGGCACCCAGGAACCCGCGCTGGCCATGGAGTGCAGAGTCACCACCAGGTCCTGGGCCACGCTGGTGGTGACGCTGGGAGCCGCGTGAGTGAGGGCGGACGCCGTGGACGCCGAGGCCTCGACGTCAATGGGCGTTGCCGGGTCCACCCCGGAGTAGGACATGATGCCTGCCGCCGCGCCGGTGGACGTGTCGAACTGCCATGTGTAGTTGGCCGGTTCTGCCGAGCCGGCGAAGCGCACGTAGACGGCCAACGCGTTCGCGGTGGCGCTGGGGTTGTTGGTCCTCCGGAGCAGCGTCCAGCCGTCCGGTGCGGTGATGACCGTGCTCGCCGGGCTGATGCCGACGGAGGCCACCATGAAGTCGCCCGCCACCGTGCCGGCGGGAACGTTGACGGCCAGGGTCAGCACCCCGGACGTGGCGCCCGCGGAGGCCGAGGCCCGGTGGGCGGGGCTGGCCGTCACTCCCAGGGTGGAGGTGACGGCCGCCACTCCGAGAACGTCGTCTCCGGCGTACGGAGAGCGTCCGATGCTCTGGCCGGCTCCCTGCTGGGTGGCGGCGAACGCCACCGAGCGGCTGGTGTCGACCGGCGGGTTGAGCGCCGCGGTGGCGGTGGCGACGCCCGAGAGGAAGCTCGAGCTTCCGTTCAACACGGAGGAACCGTCGTTCAGCTCGACTGCCTGCCAGGCGATTTCCGTGACGTTGACGGTGCTGGCGATGTTGCGGTCGAAGGTGATGGTCGTCGGGTTGGTCAGCCGCGCCCTCACCAGCTTGGCGCTGACGTCATTGAGCGTACCGTCGCTCGCGACGCGCGCCGCCGCGAGGACGAAGGTGTGGGCGACGTTGACGGGCGTCGTGAGCGTGGCGGTGACCGAGGTGGCCCCGCCCACCATGGTGGCGACCACGCCCTTCTGGACGTTGATGTCCGCGGCGTTCGTGAACTCGACCACCTGCCACGCGGCAGGGTGGTTCGAAGCCAGGACGACACCGGCGCGGAACTCGAGGTTCGACACGGTCGTGAGTTCACCCAGAATCGTGTCGTCGGCTCCCCAGTCGGTGTCGACCCCCGACGCCGTGTTCGACCAAAGGACGAACGCCTGGCTGAGCGAGGCGACCGCGGTGATGGGCACGTCGTAGACGGTGCCGGAGTTCGCAGCCAGCACCGTCTCTCCCCGCTGCACCCGCACGCCCGCCCCGAACGTCGCGAGGTACCACTGGACTTGCATTGGAGCAGGTTCAGGGGCGACGCCGTCGGTGACGCGTTCGAACTCGACGACGGTGCACGGGTTCGAACAGCCGGTTGGAACCCGCCCGCGTAACACCGAGCCCACGGGACGGTTGCTGTTGCTGCGCGCTCCGAAGAACAGCACCGAGGAGGACGGGTCGAACGGCGAAACGACGACCGACAGAACTCCGTTCGCGTTGCTGGTGGCCGTCCCGGACTGAACTTGTTGGACGACGGCAGCGTGCGAGGTCGCGGCGGCAAGCCACGTCCCGAGTGCCACGGCGCGCGCGACGGTTTGCCGTACGTACCGTGTCACAAGGCGGAATCATCCCCGCTCGAATTGCTCAAGTCCATCTAGACGAGGCCGTCACTTCGGGCAATGCCTACAGTGACCCACTCGAGGTCGAAATGAGCACCGCCACGCTAGAGCCCCGCGACCTTGCCCGCGGCCGATATCTCGTAGACGAGCTCGACCTTCTGCTGCTCGTGCGGCGGCACCGACAGCTCGAACCGCACGATGCCGTCCTTCGAGACGTTGGCCGGCGCCGGCCTCGTCTCCTTCGGCAACAGCCTCACCTCGACCTCCTTCACCTCGGAGACGAGGATTCGTTCTTCCAACGCCACCTTCTCTGCTTTGGGTCCGGTGTTGGACACGAACAGCTTCACCTCGCAGTGGGTGGTCCGCCGCCCGGTGAGGCGGCTCTCGTCCGGCTTGTCGAGCCGGTCGCGCACCACGCGCAGCGAGTCTTCGCTGCCGAAGGACAGCTTCACTCGCTCCTTGACGCCGGCGTACTTGAGCTGCGCGCGCCCGACGAAGCCGCTGTCGCGGACCAGGTCCACCGGCCCCGCCAAGAGCGGCTCTTGCCCCAGGTTGTCGAAGCGGGCGACGAGCGACACCAGCGGCGACAGCTCGGGCGTGCAGACGAGCTCGAGCTCTGCCGGGCCCTCGAACGACGACACCGCCACCCGGTGCGGCTGTCCATCGCTGGGCACGGTAGTGCGCCGGGGCGCCCGCAGCACCCGCACCTCGCCACCGTCGTCGAGCCCGGGCATCTCGCCGGCCGCCTCGGCGCCGCCCTGGCCGGTGGTCTGGATTCGCCTCGACGAGCGTCGCTCCGGTCACCTCGACCTTGAGCGACCGGTCGACCGCCAGCGGCGAGACTCCATCGATGCGCACGCGCTGCGGGCCCTTGGGAACCGTCAGCTCGGCGCGACGTTCGACCTGGGCGCGGTCTTCCAGGCAGGTGACACGGGTGATGGGCAGCATGCGCTAGACCCTCCGGTTTCCGCCCACCAGCACCTTGCCGGAGGGCAGCTTGATGACGTACCTGGCCTGGAGCGCGACCTTCGCCCCCGCGGCGATGTTGACCCGCCAACTGCGGGCTCCGCGCGTGACGACGCCGTCGCGGGCGCGCTCGACAGCCTTCCACGGCGGCTCGACCTCTGACTCCTCGACCTTCACGTCGTCCTGCGTGGGCACCGGCACCCGCTCTCGCACCTCGACTTCCGCCGGGTGGGCGAGGCGGTTCGCCACTTCGACCCGTATCTCGTGGTCGAGGACGGACGAGCCTCCGAGCAGCCCGCCGGCGGCCTCGTTGAAGCGGGTGTTGCGGGAGACTTTTTGATGGCTTCCTCGACGCCCAGGCCCACCCGCTCTTCGCCCCGCGGCGCGATGGCGGGGAAGGGCACCGTCATGAGGAACTCGTTGCCCAGGGTGACGTCCGCGCCCCCGGCGAGCAGCGCCTGCGACGAGCGGTTGCGCACCGTGACGGTCCGGTAGGCCTTGTCCTCCATCGAGGGCACGCACACGTAAGAGGGGGTGAGCCCCACGTCAGCCGCGCCCAGCGACACCGCGTGCCAGGCCCCGTCCCCTTCGACGTCAGCCCGGTGCTCGGCGTCGTAGCGGTAGTCGTACGAGCCGGCCGATTGGCGCAGCGGCACCGCGTAGGTGGGCACCGCGAGCTCGTCCACCACCTGGGCCCGGTGCTCTTGCAGCGAGATGGCCGCGATCAGCACCTCGACCTGGACCGACGCGCGGGCGGCCACCCACAGGCCACGCAGCGGTTCGCGGCGAGGCGCTTCTGGCGAAGCTCGAGCTCGTTCCGGGCGTCGACGAGCCGCCGTTCCAGCTCGAGCTTCTTCTTGCCGAGGGCGCAGAGCTCGTCGTCGACGAAGCCGGCCAGCTCGAGGATTGCGCCCACCGGAGCCTCGCGCGGCGGTTCGCCCTTCTTCCGCGGCATGAACGAAGGCCGGAGCGCCGACACCTGGGCCAGCTCGCGCTCGACGAGCGACAGCTCGAGCTCGACCCGGCCGACCGAGTCCGTCGCCTCTTCGAGGGCGTGCTGTTCGGCGGGCAGGTCGACTTCGGGAGGCAGGTCGGCGTCGAACCCGGCGCGCACGTCCGTCACCGAAAGGCCCAGGGGCCCGGCCAGCACCCGCGCGCGCAGGGAACCTTCCTTGAGGGCGAGCGGCAGCCCGCAGACGCGCACCGCTTGCGGCAGCCTTCCGTCCACCGGCGGCAGCTTCAGCAACCGGGTGCAGACGGCGCCCCGGGCGTAAACGGTGACCGAGTCGAGCACAGAGGAAACCGTGGCCGAGTCCATGCGTCGCTCCCAGGCAGAGGAAGGCGCAGGTTACAGCGGGCGGCGCCGCGGGGTGCACACCTTCCTCCGGCTCGGCGCTCGGGCGCGGTACAGTCGAAGGGACTCGACGACGAGGCGGCCGGGGTTTCCAGCGCCGTGCGGCGGAGAGCTCGGAGGCGTGTGAGCCCGATGGGAAGAGCCTGGAGCAGCGCCCCGGCAGCGCGCGTCTTCGCGCTCGGCGGGGCGCTCTTGGCTTGCCTGGCCGGCTCGGCCTGGGCGAAGGGCCCGCACGTGGCGGGCGGTGCGGGCGCGCGAGCACGACACGACGCCTACGGGACGCTGAAGCTCAACGGCGAAGAGACCGAGGTGCGCTGGACGGACGGCGACTCGTTCAAGGCGCGCTCGGGCCCGTACCGGGGCCACGGCACGCGGCTGAAGGGCTACAACACCCTCGAGGCCTACGGCCCGGTGCACCGCTGGGGCGAGTGGACGGCGCGCGAGCTGTTCGCCCTCGCCGAGAAGAGCGCCTCGGTGGCCGCCGCCAAGGCCTGGGCCTGCACCAGCGACGGCAAGGTAGACGGCTACGGCCGGCTGCTGGTGGACTGCCCCGAGCTCACCCGCCACATGGTGCGGGTGGGGTACGGCATGGCCTACTCGGTGGAGGGCGAGGCCGCGCCGCCCGACGTGCTGGCGTTGCAGCGGCAGGCCATCGCCGCCAAGGAAGGCATGTGGGCCAAGGGCGCGCCGAAGGGCGTGGTGACCAGCGTGCACTCGGTGGGAGAAGAGGGCAGCAAGTCGACCGAAGCCTACAACCGCGTCGCCGACACCCGCGACGGCCGGGCCGCGCTGCGCAAGCACCGGCTTCGCTACCAGACGTGCCAGGAGGTCTGCCTGGAGACCGACGGCGACACGTCGTGCATGGTGTACGTGCCCTTCGAGCGGCGCTACCGAGACCGGCCCGACTGCCTGCGCTGAAGCCGCCTGCACCCAAGCGGCGGCGAGGAGTCGGCGGGTCTACTGCCGTCAGGCAACGAGTCTCAACAGCCACGCCGGGCTTCCGGGAATCCGACGTAGGACTGGTGGTGTCGGGCGCGCGGGAAGCTGACGCAGCCAACCGTGGACCTCGTCGAGCGACGGGCATTCGTCAAGCAAGTTCGCGTGAACGAAGCGGCCTGCCAGAGGTCGAAGCAGGCCCGGTAGCTCGAATAGGTTCGCGAGCGTCTTTACTTCTGCCAGGTCGCTCTCTCGGCACATCTCGCACACCACCAGAGGCGCCCCCGGCTTCAACACCCGAAGGCACTCGCGCAAGCCACGCACCGGATCTGGGAAATGCTTGATAGCGGTCATCGAATACGCCCCGTCGAACGAGGAGGACTCGAAGCAGGACAGGTCCATCGCATCGGCGACGGTGAAGGTGATTGGGGAACGAAGCTCGCCCGCAGCCCGGGCCACCCGGCGTTGCTCTCTCCCAACCGGACGAATTCGGCCGAAAAATCCGAGGCTGTGATGCGCAGGTCGGGGCGCAGCTTGGCCAGGTCGATGGCCTGAAGTCCCGGCCCGCACCCTACTTCCAGCACCCGGGCTCCCGGCCCGAGCTGATTCAGCAGCTCTGCTCGCAGCGGCTCGCGAAAGGACTTCGCCGACGCCGGTCCGATGACGTCCCCGTAGAAGCGGGTGAACCAGCGCGTCTTCAGCAGCCGCCGAAACACGTCCTGGCGGTTCATCGGGCTCCCTCGATTGTCAGAGCGCTCCGCAGGTGACCTTGACGATTTTTCCAACGAGCCCGAGCGGCTGGGTCATCACATCGCCCAGAAAGCTCGTGGGGGTCATGCACCGGCACTTGCCGGCGCCGAGGCAGCCTACAGGCAGGCGACGAAGTAGGTAATCGAGAGCGAGTCGCCGGGGCTGGGAGTCTTCGCTGCGTCGAAAGCGACCGCGTTCGCCGCGGCGTCGTAGGCCCAGTCGGTCGACGGGGACGCGACGCCGTTGACCTTCACGTCGAGCGTCTTGCCGCCGTTCAGGTCGGGCACCGAGGTGAGGAAGAACGTCGTCCGGAACCCGAAGGCCGTCTTGCCCAGGTTCTGCAGCGCGGCGGCCCAGTCGGGGGTGCAGATTTCTTCCTTCACCCCGTTGGTCTGGGTGGCCATCTGCAGGTAGCTGGACGCGTCGTGGGTGTCGTCGTAGGTGCAGCCCGAGGGGGCGTCCATCTCGAAGGGGCCGACGATGTTGAAGGTGAACATGTTGGCGCGGTTGAAGCCTTTGATGTTCATGAAGCGGTTGAAGTAGTAGCTGAACGGGTCGGGCGACTGGTCTCCGGCGTCGCTCACCACCACGATGGCCAGGTTCGCGTCGTAGCGCAGGAAGCCGGCGTTCTCGCCGGTGATGAGCGGCGGAGTCAGCGCCTTCAGCGAGGTGATGAAGCCTTCCTCGGTGCCGCTGCCGTTGATGCCGACGTTCACCTTGTCGCGGAACTTCTGGTCGACCTGCGGGGTGAGCGGCGTCAGCACCTTGGGGTTGGTGGCGGTGCCGCGCAGCCGGCCCTTGTCGCCCGCGTCGGTGCAAATGCCCATGATGCAGACCGCGTCGTCGTCATCGGCGGTGGTGACGCCAATCTGGTAGTCCACGTTGGCGGCGTTGGCGTAGAGGATGAACGACGCGAAGTTGCTGCCGAGCGACGCCTGCTTGTCGGACATCGAGCCCGAGCTGTCCACCGTCAAGAGGATGTCGGCCTGGGGCTTGATGTCCTGGGTGAAGACGTCGGTCTGCAGGCCGGTGCCGTCGCCGTTGCCCTGCAGCGACACCAGGTAGGTGACGTTCTGCCCGCTCTGGACGACGTTGATGGCGACCGCGCCCGAGTCGGGGCCGAAGTCGATGGGGTGGTACTTCGCCTGGAAGGAAACCGGGTTCGACCCGGGCGCCAGGGTGAGGCCGCCCGCGCCGATGGACGGCGTCTGGGTGAGGAGGAACTCGGGGCAAGGCGCCGCGCCCGGACAATTGGGCCCACCTGCTTGCTGGCCGGCGGCCGCCTGCATGGTGAAGGACTGCAGCACCACGTTCTGGGTGCAGATGTTGTAGACGGTGAAGGTGCGGGTGGTCGAGCTGCAGTCCTTCTTCACCGTGCCGAAGTCGAGGCTGTCGGGCGCGACCGTCAGGCAGGCCGGCCCGATGGAAGCGACGAGCGGCACCACCGCCTCGGGCGCGGTGGGCGACGAGACCGAGAAGTGCAGGTAGGCCTGGAGCGTGACGACGCCGCTCGGCACCGCGCCCTGCGGCCACACCCGCACCACGATGTCGTAGGACTCGCCGGGCTGCAGCTCTTTCGAGGCGATGGGGCCGTTCGGCATGGTGAAGGCCGGGTCGCCGCCGGGGGCAATCTCGAGGCCCGACAGGTAGCAGAGGTCGGTCGGGTTCTGGGCCAGGTTGGTCACCTTCACCGGCAAGTCCTTGAAGGTGGGCGGGGTAATCAGGCCGAAGTTGAGCGACGCGGGCGAGAGCGAGTAGGTGCAGGGCGGCATCACCTGCGCGTCGGCGGAGATGTCGATGTCCACCGCCGGCTCGTTCGAGTCGTTCGAGTAGATGGTGAGCTTCGCGCTCTTCGGCCCCACCGTCTGCGGCGTGAGGGTGACGGTGATGTCCACGAAGTTGTTGCCGGCGACCGCCTCGAGGCCGACCGACGGGTTGTAGGCCCCGAGCGAGGCCGAGAACTCGCCGTCGGCGGTGCTGCCGGTGGGCAACAGCGACACGTAGGGCAATTCGCCGGGCCCGCTGGCGCCGACCTGGCCCAGGCGCAAGTTCAAGGTCGGGTCGGGCACGGGTGGGCGGGTGCCCGAGTTCATCACCCGCACCTTGCGCGAGACCGCGTACGGGGGGTTGGTGCCGGCGAAGTAGGCCACCTTGCCGAACGCCAGCGTAGGCCTGGGCAAGACGGTGATGTGCGGCCCGCCGCCGAAGCACTTCAGCGACACCGTGCCGTGGGGCTGGCGGGCGAGGCCGGTGTCGAAGGTGAGCTGCGAGTCGTGCGGGCCCAGCGTCGACGGCCGGCAGGCTACCGTCATCGTCACCGGCTGCGAGTCTCCGGGAATGGTGAGCTCGGTCGGGTCTTGCCCCGGCGCGGCGCGCACGCCGTAGTCGCTGGGCGCGGCGACCGCGACGTTCCGCAGCGTGACGGGGATTTTGCCGAGGTTGGTGAACGTCACGTCGCGGGTGGCGGTGACGGTGGGCGCGACGTAGCCGTAGTCGAGCGAGGTGGGCGCCCAGGACAGCACCTGGTCCACGCCCTCGCCCTTCAGGGTCACCTCGGCCTCGGGGCACTGGGCCGAAGCGCGCAGCTTCACCTCTGCCTCGTAGCCCCTCAGCTCGGTGGGGGCGAAGGTGAAGGCCAGGTGGGTGGTGCCGCTGGGCGGAGTGGAGAAGGCCCCGAAGGGCGAACCGTCGACGTGGCCGAAGGCCAGGTGGTCGCCGGTGGAAGAGAAGGGGTCTCCGACGAAGCCGGCGGCCTCGACCGGAGCGGTGTTGCGCACGTCGTACCCGAGGGTGAACTTCTCGCCGGTGGGCACCTTGCCGAAGTCCATCACGTCGGGCAGCAGGCAACTGCCCTGCACGCCGTTGCCCTTCAAGAGAATGACGGCGGTTTCCTCGCCCTCGCGGGTGTTGCCTCCGGTGAGGGTCAGCTTCGCCCAGTGAGGTTCCGACGGCGTGGTGGCGCTGGCCGACTGCGGCGGCGTGAAGAACATGTCGAGGGCGGCTTCGTCGGCGGCCTCGACGGTCTGGCCCGCTACGAAGCGCACGTCGAAGGCGGCCTGGTCGGCCACGGCGTCGGCGACCGTCACCGGGTCGCCGTCGACCGGTTCAAGCGAGACCAGCGTCAACGGGCCCGCGCCCAGGTTCTTGATGACGAGCTTCTTGCCCACCCGGTCGCCCATGAAGGCGTCGCCGAAGTCGTAGGTGGCGTCGCGGTCGGCGTGCTGGACGGCGTCCGCGTCGGTCCACACCACGCCAACTTCCGCCATCGGATGGTTGATGCTCGAGCGCCGGCTGCAGTCGCACGCGGCGACAGGCGCCAGCGCGCACGCGGTGAGCAGCCACGCGCGGAAAGAGCGGGTCATCTTGGTCTCCGAAACACGCGTCGCGGCGCGGACGTCCCTTTGGGGCGCGAATGGTGGGCGAAGTCGGGGGTGGAGATCAAGCCGCTGTGCGCCGCGACTTCCTCGAAAACATTCGCTGCGTTTAGCTGGGCCGAATTGCCTGCCGCGCTCCATTCGTGTTTTGGTCCGCGCCACTGTTTCAAAGGGCCGAGAGGAATTCGACGATGAAGTGGAGAGCTCTGGCGCTGGGAACTACCGTGGGGTTCCTCGTGGCGCTGTTCCCGTCGTGCGGGCCGAAGGCGACGCCGCGCTGCCTGCGGTCGAACTGCAGCGGCTGCTGCGACGAGAAGCAGGGGTGTTTGGCGGGCAACACCGCCGAGGCGTGCGGCACCGGCGCCTTGACGTGCCAGGCCTGCGGTTCGGGCCAGCTCTGCGTCGACGGCGTGTGCCGGACGACGGGGGCTTCCGACGGAGGCTCGGACGCCGGCACGGGGTGTAGCCCTTCGACGTGCTCGCAGGGCTGTTGCGTCGGCAATGACTGCAAGGCCGGAAACCTGAGCACGGCCTGCGGCACCAGCGGCGGCGCGTGCACGGCGTGCCTCGGCACCCAGACGTGCCAGGCCCACGCCTGCACGAGCGCGGCCTGCGGCGGCTGTCTCGACGTGTCGAACAACTGCCAGGTCGGCAGCACCAACACCGCCTGCGGCGCCGACGGCGGCCTGTGCGTCGGGTGCTCGTACGGGCAGAACTGTATCAGCGGAGGGTGCGTGGGTTCGGGCGGCTGCAACTCGTCCACTTGCCCGTCGGGGTGCTGCTCGGGCAGCACCTGCGTCGACCCGGCGAACACCGACGCCCAGTGCGGAACCGGCGGCGTGAGCTGCTCGACCTGCCAGGGGCAGGAACACTGCACCAACGGTACCTGCTACTGGGACGGAGGCAGCGGCGGAGGCGGCGGTGGGGGTGGCGGCGGAGGAGGAGGATTCGGCGGCGGGGGGGGCGGAAGCGGGTTGCCCGTCTGCGGGACGGGGTTGCCCCAGTGCTCGGCCGGCTGCTGCACGGATCTTGGAATCGGCATCGGCTTCTGCACGACGCCGCTCGACGACACCGCCTGCGGGGCGACGGGCGCGAACTGCGTGGACTGCACCGCGTCGGGGAAGACCTGCAACCTCGGAAGTGGAGCCTGCCAGTAGCGTGGGCCGCCCGGCCTTCGAATCGCGGCGCGCTCGGAGCCTCGTGAGCGGGCAGGTCAGGCAGCGGAGAGCAGTTCGTCGACCGCGCCACCGTGGGCGAGCCCGTCCTCAAGGCCGAGCTTCAGCAGCGGCTCGGTGTAGCTCTGGTCGAAGGCGAGGAAGCTCATCAGGTCGCGGCCGGTGTCGCGCGAGGCGCCGAGGCCGCGCAACAGGTGCTGCACCGGGGGCGAGAACGAGTCGAGCAGGTCGGTACCGAGCGTCGAGAGGCTCCGCGACGGTCGAATCGCCATGAGCGGCAGCCGGCGCAGCGGCAGGGCCCGGCGTTCGCCTAAGGGAATGTGCCCGAGCGTGTCGTTGATGCGCCGGGCGCGCTCGACGTCGGTCTCGAGCGAGTCGAGGAAGACGGCGTTCAAGAGCACGCCGGCGATTCGGGCCAGCGGGGGCTGGTCGGTCAGGAAGGCGGTCTCGTTCTTCCAGCGGGTGCTCTCGGGCGAGGACAGCTCGCGCACGCCGATGGCGAGCAGCCGGTCGGCGCCGAGGCGGATGGCCGCGCTGAGCGGCGTGCCGTTTCGAATGCAGCCGTCGCCGAAGTAGCCGTTCCCGATGCGCACCGGCGGAAAGAAGATGGGCAGCGCGGCCGAAGCCAGCACGTGCGCGGGGGTGAGCTCGACCCGGGTGGACAGGCGGGAAGTGCGGACCCAGGGCGCGAGCCGGGCCGCGCCGTCGAAGAAGGTGACCGAGGTTCCGGTGCCGTAGTTGGTCGCCGAGACGGCCACGGCGCCGAGCGTGCCGTCTTCCAGGCGGCGGGCAATCGACGGCAGGTCGAGCTGGGCCTCGAGCAAGCGGCGAAGGGGCCGGGTGTCCAAGAGGTGGTTGGTGCGAGGCCCGTGCACCCAGGCGCCCAGGCTCAGCTCGGCGGCGAGGCGCAGGCCGGTCCGGGACAGCTCGACCGGCCCCGTTTCGTAGACGTCGCTCACCCGCAGCGACGCCCACAGTTCCCACAGCCGGCGGGTGGCCATGTCGAAGTCGTCGGCGTGCGCAGCGACGAAGGCCGCGTTGACGGCGCCGGCCGAGACGCCCGTCACCACCCGGAAGGGCGAGGGCCGGCGAGGCCCGAGGCGCTGGGCGATGGCGCGCAGGACGCCCGCCTGGTACGCGCCGCGCGCGCCGCCTCCCGTGAGCACCAGCCCGACCGATGGAGCTTCGTCCATGGGGAAACCCCCCACGTCGTACCGCCAGCATGGGGACGGGCCGACGGCCGCGCCGCGCCAACGTTGACTGGCCGGCGGTGCTCAGGCGAGGCAGGCGAGCGGCCGAGCGGGTCGATTACCCGGTGGGTGCGGGCCGGCGCCCGTTATCGTCGGCCTCGGAGAGTATGTCGGACCCTTCCACGACCAAGGACACTGAGCCGCTCGCGCGCCTTCGCGAGATGCCGGTGCTGCTCTTCATTCGCGGGCTGGGGATGGTGCTGTTCGCCGTCGGCCTCGTCGCCGGGCTGCATGGTTACCTGGGGCTGCGCCTCATTCGAGACGCCGGCGCCGTGGGGCCGGCGGCCGTCGCGCTGTGGATGCTCCTCTGGGCGCTGTTCCTGTCGATGCCGTTGGGCGTGCTCGCCTCGCGCACGCTGCCGCGCCGGGTGGGGTTGGCCCTGCAGTGGGTGTCACACCTGTGGATGGGCACCTTCGGCCTGTTGCTCACCGCCACCGCGGCGTCCGACCTGGCGCTGGCGCTGGCGGGCCTGTTCGGGCTGACGCCGGCGGCGCGGTCGCTCTTCTGGGGGCAGGCCGAGGCCGGCGCGGTCTGGTCGCTGGTGGTGCCCTCGGTGGCGGTGGGCTTCGTGACCGCGCGGGGGCGCGTCCGGGTGGTGCGGGTGAAGGTGCCCATCCGCGGGCTGGGCGCCGGCTTCGAGGATTTCCGGCTGGTGCAACTGACCGACCTGCACGTCGGCGACACGCTGGACCGGCGCTGGCTGGCGCGGGTGGTGGCTCAGGTGAATTCGCTCGAGCCCGACCTGGTGGTCATCACCGGCGACCTGGTGGACGGCCCGGTGCGGCGCTTGAGGGACGAAGTGGCGCCACTGGCCGAACTCTTCCCGAAGCGCGGGACCTTCTTCGTCACCGGAAACCACGAGTACTACTCGGGAGTCGGGGGCTGGGTGGCCGAGCTCAGGCGGTTGGGCCTCACCGTGCTGCTGAACGAGCACCGGGTGCTCGAGGCGGGAAACGACGCGCTGGTGGTGGGGGGCGTGACCGACCACGACGCCGGGCGCTTCGGCGCCGAGCACGCCCCGCGCCCCGACCTGGCCTTCGCCGGGGCTCCCGAGGGCGCGCCTCGGCTGCTCCTCGCCCACCAGCCGCGCACGGCCCGGCTGGCCCGCGACGAGAAGGTGAGCCTTCAGCTCTCGGGCCACACCCACGGCGGCCAGATGTTCCCGTGGATGTTCCTGGTGCGCTTGCAGCAGCCGGTCATCAGCGGTCTGGCCACCCTGTGGGGCGTGCCCGTCTACACCAGTAAGGGCACCGGGTACTGGGGGCCGCCGCTGCGGCTCGGCGCGCGGCCCGAGCTCACCGAGATTACGCTGACTCGCGCTGTCTAGCCCTGCTCGACGATGGAAGGGAGCTCGTCGAGAAAGTCCTGCCAGGGCAGGGCTCGAACGGGCCCCAGCGCGCGGGGCCGCTCGAGTACGCCGATGGCGAAGAGCGGCACCCTGGGGTGCTCCTCGTGGAAGGCCTCGAGGCCAGAGAGGTCGCGGAGCTCGCGCTCGGAAGACTTGATTGCGATGGCCGCGAGGAGCGTCTGGCCGCGACAGAGAAGCAGGTCGACCTCCGCGCCCCCTGCTGTGCGCCAGAACCGCAACTCGACGTCGGCGCCCCGGTAGCTGAGCGTCGCTTTCGTCTGCGTGACGACGAACTGCTCGAAGCGCCGGCCCCGCGTCTCGCGGCCCAGCAAAGCCCCTGCCTCTTTGCAGAGCGCGTTGGTGATGCCCATGTCGAAGAAGTAGTAGCGCGGATGCGTGACGAGCCGCTTCCGAACGCTCCGCTGGTGGGCGTCGACGCGCAGCGCCAGGAAGGTGTCTTCGAGAACCTGGTAGTAGCTCTGCACCGTCTTCACCGAAACGCCGCAATCTCGCGCAACCGTGCTGGCATTGACGATGGCCCCATCGTCCGCCGCGGCCACGTCGAGGAAGCGGACGAACGGGCCGATGTTGCGCACCACCCCCTCCGCCTGGACCTCTTCGCGCAGGTAGGTGTCGGCGTAGCTCGAGAGGAACTCTCGCTCTTCGGTCGGCTCGGCTGCTTGCGCCCAAAGCCAGGGAAGCATGCCGATGCGAAGCGCGCGCTCCAGCTCGAACGCCCCGCCGACCTCTGAGGCGAGCAGCGGGAACAGTTGGTGGGTGCGTGCCCGGCCAGCGAGCAGGTTGGCTGCTCCGCGCTTCAACTTTCGCGCGGAGGACCCGGTCAGAACGAAGCGCAGGCCCTCGCTCTCGATGAGGTCATGGACCTCGTTGAGCAGCCCCGGCAGGCGCTGGATTTCGTCAACGACGCACAGCGTCTCCGGGTGGGCGGCCCGGTGCGCGAGCACCTCCGCGCGAAACTTCCCCGGGTCGCGTAGGAAGTCGAAAAGGGTCCGCTCGTGCAGGAGGTTGACGTACAGGTCGTCCCGACCCAGCAGCGACTGGACGAGCGTGCTCTTGCCCACCTGGCGTGGACCGAAGAGGAAATGGCTCGCGCGCGGTGAGAGCTTCAGGGCACGGTAGAGCACTCCAGTAATATGTCAGAAATTTGGAGCATGGTCCAAGGTGCTGCCTATCGCCAGGTCGCCCCTTGCCCAGCGCGAAGAGGCAGGGCGCCTGCGTCGAGCCGCCGCGGTCGCGGCCGGGCCTGGAATCGGACGCCCGCTGACGTGGTGAGAGTCCACCTCGAGCAACCGCTGCTCGGCGTCGGCCAACTGCGCCACCTGGCGGCGCGGGTGCTGGGCTTCGTCGACTACCAGGGCAGCCGGCTGATGGCCTTCGAGCGCGTGGCGTGGCCAACCTCCGCGGAGGTGGTACGCGTGGTGTCCGAGGCCTTCGCCGAATTCGGCGCGCCCGCGAGGCTTTTGTCCGACAACGGCCCACGGTTCCGGAGCGCCGCGCTCGAGGCATTCCTCGAGGGCCACGGCACCAAGCACGCTGGTGATGGACTTCCTGCTCGGGGGCGACCGCGCCTCGATGCATGTGCTGAACGCGGTCTCTCCGGGCTTCACCTGCTCGATGCCGTTCGCCGAGCACGTTTGCGACGCCATCGCGCGCGGCGGAACCCAGGCGGCGCCGAGCACCTGAGCCGCCGGTTGGCTGTCCGCCGACACTTCGGCTGGGTGTCCGTTGACACTGCCACTACCCGCGTGATCTACGTGCCCGTCTAGACACTCGGGAGACTTGGCGGATTTGGTGATTCAGCCCAACTTGCTATTAGGATTCGCCCACCGGCCATGAACGAGAACAAAGATGCTGTTCGCGCCCCTGCGCCTCAACCAGCCGAGGAGCCTGTTGCCCTGAGCACTGAGAAGCTCCGGGAGCTTGTTCAAGAGGGCCTTGAGCTGCGGCGAAAGCTCGCCGAGCGCATCGCCCCGATGAAGGTCATCACCCCCGACGACTTGAAGACCCGCATGCGATGACTGCGGGCGCGGGCTCGTCTGGCCTGACGTTGCGATGCGTTCCGTTCTCGCGAGCTCACTTGTGGGACGAGATTCGAAGGGCCAGCTCGTTCGCGAGTGACGACACCAACCGGGAGCCCCCTGACCAAGCCAGCTACCTCGCCTCGTACCTGGACCACGTAGAGGCCGGAGCGCGCAGCCTCGTCATCGAGAAGCCGTACGTCGATCGGCATTATCTCGAGGAGTACTCGGGGTACTACGCAACGTCACTCCGACCTCCGTCATCCTCGACCACTCGCGTTCACGTCTTCAGGGCCGAGGTCGATGAGCCGCGGATTCGCGCTTGGATAGAAGACGCTGCGAAGGGCAAAGCCGAGTACCAGAGCGTTTGCCGGCAGGTGACCGACCAATACCTCGGTTTCATCGTCGTCAGGCCAGTTCCTGCCGTGCCCATCGGTCGCACCATTCTTCGAACCTACGGCGAGGAGTCGACGCGCTGCTACGGACCCAAAGTCCAGCCTCATCGCGTGCACTTGGCCGGCCTCGAGCTAACCGTGGAAGGGGTCCCCTTTCAACAGCAGGACCAAGCCGTCGGGGCCTGTGCCACGACCGCCGTCTGGTCGGCGCTCGCGCGCGTGATCCGAGCCGATGGCGGGCGCGCGACAACGCCTCTGGCGGTCACGACTGCCGCCAACAAGCACGTCCTCAGCGGGCGCCCGCTGCCGGCCAGCTCCGGGCTCGAGCTGGCGCAGATGTTGAGCGCGATTCGCGAATTCGGATATTCGCCAGAGGTCCTCAAGCCCGAAGGGGAGTTCTCGGTCTTTGTCATCGCCTTGAAGTGCTACCTGGCGTCGGGAATCCCGGTCATCTTGCAGATCAAGCCGAGCAACGCCGAGTTGCATGCGATCACTCTGACGGGCTTTCGAGCCGCACCCGGCGAGAAACCGCTCGAGGTGCGGGTCACAGAGAGTCGGGTGCTCCGTGCCTGGCAGACCAGTCGGCTATATGCGCACGACGATCGACTTGGACCCTACGCGCGAATGAAGTGGGTGCCGCCGGAAGCGGGGATGCCCCCGGAGCTCGCCTATTGGCCCTACGAGTCCGGTTTCGAGTCCTTCGAGCAACCCGCGAAGGTCTGGACCGCGATCGTGCCCCTGTACCCGAAGATCAGGCTGTGTGCCGAGGATCTCATCGAGTTCGCCGGCCAGTTGCTCCCGCTCATGCAGTTCCTGGCAGGTTCTGCATCGGCGAGCGTCGTCGTGGACTTCAAGTTCGCGCTTGGTGGCCAGTACCTCCGGGACCTCTACGCGCGAGGGCTCCCCGCCGAGCGGCTCTTCGAGATCTCAACCCACGCGTCGTTGTCTCGCTACGTTGGCGTGATCGGGTTCAGCGTCGGTGATGCCTGGTTGGCGGACGTAATCTGCGACACGACCGATATCAAGCGGGCCGTGCCGCAGTGGGCGCCCATTCTCGCGATCGTCCCGCGGCGGGACGACCTGGTTCCGGAGCTTCGCAAGCTGGCCGACACGTATCGAGTCGAGGCGATCATTGCCTGATTCGAGCGACGCCGCTCGAGGGCCGATCGCAGCGCCGAGCCAACACCGGCTCGCCGCGCGAATCCCTCGCGCCGCCTGGAGACCGATGCCGGCGTTGCCCCCTCATCCGCCAACCTGCCGGCCGGATTCGAAGACTGGGGCTAGAAGCGCTTGAGCACGAGCTTCCTGGACGTCGGCTCCTCGGCTGCGGCTGCCCAGAAATGCTCGCCGTCGAAGCCGATGTTCATCACAGACACTCTGTCCGGCGTCCCCTGCGGCAGCCATGAGCTGCCGTTCCAGGGGAGCGGCGTGCCGGTCCACTCACCCTTCGACTCGTGAAACTACGGTGTCGTTAGGTGGCCGACGCGGCGAAGAGCCCCTCCGCTGTGCCAAGCCGCTGTTGCGGCTTGCCCCGCCGCGCTGACTCTCTTCAGTTGCATGCGGCCCATGTGTCCTTCCCTCGTGCATGGGCTGACGCGCGCCAGCGGCTCAGCTTCGGGGCGTCTCGGTCCGCTGTCCGGAGCGCCGTGGCGGGCCGAAATCCCGTCCTTGTCTCGGGACGGGCGCTGGTGTTTTGTACCGCCCGCAGCATTCACCAGCCTGGAGGGGATTCCATGAAGCAGTTGATGACGTGGGCAGTGTTGGCCAGCGCCGCGATGGTCGGCAGCGGCTGTGCGACGGCGAAGGTGTTGACGAACCCGGACGCGAAGTTTCCCATCGCGGCCACGGACGCCGAGCCGGCGTTCTTGTTTCCCGTGAACCTGTCGCACCTCGGTTCGGGTGGTGACGCGACGTTGATGGGCGTGACGGTCACCGGAGGCGTCGCATCGCACTTCGGCAAGACGGTCATCTCGGGGCAGCAGTTGTTCGACCTGGTGGGCAATCTCTCGTACGAGCTGGCCGAGGCGATTCAGAGCCAAGCCAAGGGCGGCAACTGGCAGATGAGCGGCTCGGCGGAACCCATCGCGACGCAGTTGTCGGAAATCATGTCGAAGATTGTCGACAAGATGGTCGAGGCCAAGCTCCTCGATAAGCCCATCAAGTTCAAGTACATCCTCGCGGTGCACTCGCACGGCTCGCCCGCGATGGGCGGCACCACCCTGGCGGTGGAGAGCTGGGGCGGCGTTTACGAGGTCGAATCGAAGAAGATTCTCTCGTTCATCAGCTCGAACGACAACTACGCCAACGCGCCCGAGACGGTGATGGCGCAACTGCCGTCGGCGTACAACGGCATCATCGAGAAGCTGCTCGCGGGCGGCGAAGTGAAGAAGTAGCCGGGCCGCGCTTCATCGAGTCACCCGGACGCTCTCCCCGTTCACTCGGGGAGGGCGTTCGTTCTTCTGCGCGCCCACTCGGCGGCTTCGAGGAGCGCCGAGGCCATCGGGGTGTCGTCGGCCCGGCCGCGGCCGGCGATGTCGTAGGCGACGCCGTGGTCGGGCGAGGTCCGCGGCACCGGCAGCCCGAGGGTGACGTTCACCGTGGCCTCGAAGTCGAGCACCTTGGTGGCCACCAAGCCCTGGTCGTGGAACATCGCCAGGGCCGCGTCGAAGGGGAAGCCCGGCCTGGCCGCGCGCGCGAGCAGGCCGTCGGCGGCGAACGGCCCCTGGCAGTCGATACCCTGCCGCCGCGCCGCTCGCACCGCCGGGGCGATGACGTCGGCGTCCTCGCGGCCGAGGAGGCCTCCCTCGCCGGCGTGGGGGTTGAGGCCGCAGACGGCGATGCAGGGCCGCCGGCCGAGGCGCGGAGTCAGCCCCTTCGACAAGAGCCCGAGCTGCGCGGTTAGCCGCCCGGTCCGGAGCGCGCCCGGCACCTTGGCGAGCGGCAGGTGGTTGGTGGCGAGCGCGACGCGAAGGCGCGGGCCGGACATCAGCATCAGGACTTCGACGCCAAATGCCTCGGCCAGCCGTTCGGTGTGGCCCATGAAGGGCGTGCCGCTTCGGGTAATTTGTTCCTTCGAGACCGGCGCGGTGCAGATGGCATCGGCCCACCCCGCGCGCGCCCAGGCGATGGCCGCGTCGAGGTAGGCGAGCTGGGCGCGGCCTCCCGCCCGCGTCGGGCGGCCCGGGCGCCTGTCCTTCGCGGCCAGCTCGGTGACGCACACCAGGCCCGGAGTCCTGCCGTCGGCGTCAGCGCCGACCCGCGCCAGGGACGGCAGCCGCTTCGCGAACGAGGCGTCGCCGAACACCAGCGGCGACAGCGCGCGGCGCACGGCCGGACGGCGCAAGGCCGCGGCCAGCACCTCTGGGCCGATGCCCGACGGGTCGCCCATCGAGACCGCGACGAGCGGCCGCGGGCCGGACGTCACGGCAGCTTCACTTCCACGGAAGCCGCGTCGCGAAGCTCGCGGACGTACTGCTCGGTCAGCTTCTCGAGCTGGGCGCGCCCCAGCCGCTCGCGCAGCGCGTCCTTCAATTCGTCGAAGGACTTGGGGGGAATGCTGCGGCGCTCTTCCACCTTCAGCACGTGCCAGCCGAACTTGGTGCGCACCGGTTCGGACACGCCGCCCTGCGGCAGGGTGAAGGCGGCCTTCTCGAACTCGGCCACCATCACGCCCCGGCGGAAGAAGCCCAGGTCGCCGCCGTCGGCCGCCGACGGGCCTTCGCTCACCTTCTTGGCCAATTCGGCGAAGTCGACGCCCGGCTTCTTAGCCTCTTCGGCCAGCTTCAGGGCCTTCTGCCGCGCCTCTTCCACCTGCGCCTCGGGGGCCTTGGCGGGCACCTGCACGAGGATGTGGCGGGCGTGCACCTCGGCCTCGCTTTCCTCGGCGCGGGCGTAGCGGGCGTACTCGGCCTTCACGTCCTCGTCCGACACCTTCACCTTGCTGCGCACCTTCAGGTTGATGATTTTCAGCTTGGCGAGCTGCTTCTTCATGAACACCCGGTAGCTGGCCAGGGTGTAGCCCTCGTTCGTAAGCAGCTTCTCGAACTGCTCGGCGTCGATGTTGTTCTGCTTGCGGACGTCTTCGATGCCCAGGTCGACTTCGCCCTCGGTGACGTCGATGGACAATTCCTTCACCTGGCCGTCCACCAGCCGCTCGCCGATGAGCTGGTCGAGCGCCTGCTTCAGCACCTCGGCCCTGCGGGTCGCGCGCTGGGCGGGGTCGCGCTCGCGCGAGGCCAGGGCCAGCTCGGGAGCCCCCCGCTGCTCGACCTCGGTCAGGGGAATGATTTCGTTGTTCACCACCGCGGCGATGCGGTCGACCAGCTCGGCGTGAGCCGGCGCGGCGGCGAAGAAGAGGCAAGCGAAGAGGGCCCGGCGAGGCATGGGAGGGCGACTCATGACAGAAGCCTCGCGCGCCGCGGTCTTCACGGCTCGTCCAATGCCCGGCCGGCCTTCGGCTTGCCCGTCGCGGCGAGGAACGCCCGCTCGTTGGTGTGGACCTGCGCCTTCTCGACCAGGCCCTTCAGGAACTCGGCCTGGGCGGCGGCGCGCTTGTCCTTCAAGAGCCGCTCTTCGACCTTGCCGCGCACCTCGGACAGCTCGACCTTGTGGGCCGGCCGGCGCTCCAGCACCTTGAAGAGGTGGAAGCCGAACTCGGTGGTGACGACTTCCGAAACCTGGCCGACCCCCAGCTTGAAGGCCACCTCGTCGAACTGTGGCGGCATCACCCCGCGCGGGAAGAAGCCCAGGTCGCCCCCCACCTTGGCGTCGGCCGAGATGGAGTAGCGGCGCGCCAGGTCGGAGAACTTCGCCCCGGCGCGAAGCTGCGCCTGCACCCTTTTGATTTCGTCCAACGCCTTCACCACGATTTGCTGGCAGTGCACCTCGTCCGAGCTGTTCAGCTCGTCGCCGTGCTCGTCGAACCAGCGGCGGACTTCGTCTTCCGTCACCGCGACGCGTGGGTACACCTGGTCCTGGAAGAACTTCTCGACGGTGAGCTGCGCCGTCGTCTTGCGCTTCAGCTCGGTGACCGAGAGCTGCCCCCGCGCCAGGGCGTCGTCGAAGCCCTCGGCCGGGTAGTCGGACGACAGCCGCAGCACCTGCCGGTCCACCTCTTCCGGAGTGACGGTGACGTTGGCGGCCTTGGCGGCCTGAAGGACGAGGGTGCGCTCGATGACCGTCTGCAGGAGCGCCTTCTTGAACGGTTCGACCTGCTCGGGCGTCGCCTGCGGTTCGGTTTCCATCGCCAACAGCTCACGCGCCAGCTCGGCCTCGAAGTCGGCGCGCGAAATGACTTCGCCGTTGACGGTGGCGATGATGTCGGGCTCTTCGCGCGGCTTGGCCTTCTCGGGGCATCCGGCCAGGGCGCAAAGGCCGAGGCCGGACAACAGCCCGAGGGCCGCGAGGGAGCGCCCGGCTTTCGTCGGGCCCGTCACCCGACTACCGCACCGACATCGGCGCCTGATTCGAGGGCGTGGGCGGCGGAATGAAGCCCGGCATCGGCCCCTTGGCCTCGACCGCCGGCGCCTTCATGTCGACCTCGATTTTCGCGAGCGCGGCCTCGTCCACCTTGTAGCCCTGGGCCGTCTTCAGGCCGTCGAGCAGCGCCTGGTACTTCACCATCTTGGCGTCGTGGATGAGGATGTTCTGAATCTGCGTCTTCACCTGGTCGATGGTGAGGTTGAGGGCCGTCTGGCGGCCGCCCAGCTTGAGGACGTGGAAGCCCTTCTCGGTCTCGACCAGCGTTGGGAAGACGTTGCCCACCTGCGTCAGGGTTTCCGCCGCCTTCGCCACCTCGGCGCCGTACTGGGCGGCCAGGTCTTCCTTGGACAGGAAGCGCATGTCGCCGTCGAGCGGCTTGGTGCGCGGTTCTTCGGAGTTCTCGCGCACCATCTTCGAGAAGCCCTGGTAGTCCATCGGGGCGAGCGTCTTGGCCGTCTCGAGCATCTCGGTGGCCTTCGCCTTCTTGTCCTTGCCGACGAAGATGTGGGACAGGCGGACCATCTCGGGCTTCACGTAGTCGACCTTGTGTTTCTCGTAGTACTCGGCGACCTGGGTGTCGGGGGCGGGGTTGGGCTTTTCTTCCAGCTCGCGCTGCAGCAGCTTCTGCACCATCACCTTCTTGGCGGTCTCGATGACCTCGGGCTCGTTGGCCATGCCCCGGCGCCGCGCCTCGGCGGCCAGCATCTCGAACCTCGCGATGCCGTCGACGTAGTCGCGCTTCTGCTCGACCGTCTGGTAGCGGGCGCGGGCGTAGGGGCTCATCTCGGCGAGGCGGGCCTTCAGCTCTTCGGCGGTGATGGAATCGTCGCCGAAGGTGGCCACCTGGGTGCCTTTGCCGTCCCGGTTGTGGTGGAAGTTGGGCGCTGCGCCGCTGTTGTTGCCACCGCAGGCGGACAGAGCCAGGACACTGCCAAGCAAGACGAGGGTTTTGGGCATGGTCGGATCCGGTCGAAAGAAAGGGGCCTGCTAGCACGTCGCGGCCCGGGTGGGTACTCCCGGTTTCCGCCGCCGGACAGTCGGCCGAAAGAGCAGGCGCCTGAGTGGACGAAGGGGCCAGGAGCATGGAATTCTGCCGGCATGCCCCGAGTCACCGACCCCGGTTCCAGGCCCGTCGCTCCCGCCGCCAATCCGCAGAGCCCCTCCCGCACCACCGGCGCTGGAGTCGCCACGCCGGCGGCCACCAACACCGGCTGGGTTCCGCGCA
>JAHFDQ010000618.1 GCA_023248915.1 Archangiaceae bacterium
TTGCCGTTATTTCGAGGCCGACACATGCGACTCGGTGTCCTGACCGGTGGCGGAGACTGTCCGGGCCTCAACCCGCTCATCCGCGGCGTCGTCAAGCGCGGAGTCCAGGACTTCGGCTACGAATTCGTCGGCATCGAGAACGGCTACGAAGGGCTAATCGAGCCGAACATGGCCCGGCCGCTCACGCTCGCCGACACCCGCGGCATTCTCCCGCGCGGCGGCACCATCCTCGGCACTTCGAACAAGGCCAACCCATTCCAGTACGCCTTCAAGGAAGGCGGCCACTGGGTCGAGCGCGACGTCTCGGACGTGGCGCTTCGGCGCTACCGCGAGCTCGGGCTCGACGGCCTCGTCGCCATCGGCGGAGACGGCACCCTGTCGATCGCGAGCCGGCTGTCCGAGCAGGGCATGCGAATCGTCGGGTGCCCCAAGACGATCGACAACGACCTGCAGGGCACCGACCAGACCTTCGGCTACGACACGGCCCGCGCGATTTGCACCGAGGCGGTCGACCGGCTGCACACCACCGCCGAGTCTCACCACCGGGTGATGGTGCTCGAGGTCATGGGCCGGTACGCCGGCTTCCTGGCGCTCGAGTCGGGCGTTGCGGGGGGCGCGGACGTCATCCTCATTCCCGAGATTCCCTACCGGGTCGAACCCATCGTCGCGAAGATCGCCCGCCGCGCCGAACGCAAGCGCAGCTTCTCGATCATCGTCGTCTCGGAAGGCGCTTACCCGCTGGGAGGCGCGGTCTCGGTCGCTCAAGCCGCCGGCGACATTCCGGGCCGCGGCGTGGTGCGGCTCGGCGGGGCCGGCAAGGTGGCGGCCGACCTGTTGGCCCAGGAGATCGAAGCGGAGATCCGCGTCACCGTGCTCGGCCACCTCCAGCGCGGGGGAGGCCCGTCCGCGGCCGACCGGCTGCTGGCGTCCCGCTACGGCTGCAAGGTGCTCGACCTGGTGAAGGACGGCCAGTGGGACCACATGGTGGCGTTGAAGTGCAACGACATCGTCGCGGTGCCGCTGTCCGAATCGCGGAAGGACCGGCGGGTGGACCCGCGGGGAGAGCTGGTGCGGTTCGCCAAGGGGCTCGGCGTGAGCTTCGGGGACTGATTGATGTCGCTCGTGGGCCGGCACATCGGGCGGTACCGAATCCTGGAACAGCTGGGCCAGGGGGGCATGTCCGTCGTCTACAAGGGGCTGGACACGGCCTTGGACCGCGAGGTCGCGGTCAAGGTGCTACACCCCCACCTGTCGGGCAAGGAAGAGTCGCGCAAGCGGCTGGCCCGCGAAGCCAAGGCGGTGGCGAAGCTGCACCACCCCAACATCCTCGAGGTGTTCGACTTCGCCGCCGAGACGCTCGAAGACGCGTACATCGTCACCGAGTACATCCGTGGCCAGACGCTGAGGCAGTACGCGACGGACCACACCTTCGACCCGCCCGAGCTGGCGGCGATGGTGATCTACGAAGTCGCCAACGCGCTGGCCCACGCCCACGAGGCCGGCATCATCCACCGCGATCTGAAACCCGAGAACGTGATGGTGCGCGAGGACGGAGTCCTCAAGCTGATGGACTTCGGCATCGCGAAGATCATCGACCGCGACGAGAAGATGACGATGACCGGAGCGCTGGTCGGGTCTCCCGCCCACATGGCGCCCGAGATCATCGAAGGGCTCGAGGCCGGCCCCGAGGCCGATGTCTTCTCGCTCGGGACCATGCTTTACCTGTTCGCCACCACCCGCCTGCCCTTCACCGCCTCCAACACCACCGCGACGCTGAAGCGCATTCTCGACGGCGTCTACGAAGACCCGCGCAAGCTGGTGCCCACCGTCTCGGACGACCTGGCCGAGATCATCGCCACCTGCCTGATGCGCCAGCCCTCGGCCCGCTACCCCAACGCCGGCAAGCTGCGCGACGCGCTGGCCGAGTACCTGGGGGGGCTGGGCCTGACGCGCGTGGGCGAAGAGCTGGTCGCGTTCTTCGCCGACCCACCCTCGTACCGGAAGAAGCTGGTGCAGCGGCTCACCGTCGCCCTGGTCGACCGGGGCGAGCGCTTCCTGACGGAAAAGAGGCCGGCCAAGGCGCTGTCGAGCCTGAACCAGGTGCTGGCGCTCGAGGGCGGCAACCCTCGCGCGCTGGCCCTGCTCGCGCAGATGAACACCGCGCGAAAGAGGGCCCAGAGCAACGCGAACCTGGTGCGCGTCGCGGTGGGGGCGGTCGTGCTCGCCGCGGCGTCGGCGGCCGCCTTGCAGACCTACCGGCACGCTTCCCGGATGCCCGACCCCACCGCCCGCTTCGTCATCGTCAGCCCCACCGACGTGCCGGTGTCCGCCGCCGCCTACCCCGAAGCCCCGCCGCCACCGAAGCCGCCCGCGCCACCCGACCCTTCCCCGGCCGTCACCGAGCTAAAGCGCGCCGAGCTGGACCGACCCGTGCACGCCGCGCGCCTGGTTCCGCGGCAGGACACGACGCGGGCCCCTCCGCTGGCCGAGGTCGAGGTGAAGGTCCGCCCCTGGGGCTTTCTGTCGGTGGACGGCCAGCCCCGCTCGGCGGGAGCGCTGCCCCTGCACCGGCTGACGCTGACCCCCGGAAAGCACCGCTTCACGGTGACTTGCGACCTGTGCCTGCCGGACGGAGAGACGCGCGAGCAGACGATCGAGGCCGGCAAGGCCAACGAGGTGCTGCTGCCCGCGCCGTTGAAGCCCTCGCAGCTCGTCTTCTACGACTACCCCGCCGACGCCCAGGTGACCGTCGGCGCCGAGCAGAGATCGGTGAAAGACAGCCAGGCGAACCCGTTCAAGATCGTCCGGCCGCCCGCGGGCCTTCCGTCGGCGGTGTACCTGGTGTCGTGGACGGTGACGACCCCCGGCTTCAAGCCGGCGCAGGGAGCGACGCGTATCGAACCGGGGAAGACGGCCGCGGTGCGGGGAAGCCTCGAGCGCGAATGAAGCGCCTCTTCGCCGCCTTCGCAGTCGCGCTCGCGCTGGCCGCGGTGCCGTCGCGCGCGCAGGGTGTCTCTTCCGAGCGCGAGGTCGAGCTCGTCCGAACCACCTTCGCCGTGGGCAACTACCGCGAAGCGCTACGGCGCGGCCGCGACGCGATGGCGTCCCGGAACTACACCGACGTCCAGCGCATCGACCTCAACAAGTACGTCGGCATGGCGGCCTTCTTCCTCGGAGACATCGCCAGCGCCACCGAGCACCTGTTCAACCTGCTCGAGCAGAACCCCGACTACGTGCTCGACCCGTTCGAGTTCCCGCCCACCGCGGTGCAGTTCTTCGAAGACCTCAGGAAGAAGAACGCCGACGCGCTCAACCTGGTGCGCCAGAAGATCGCCCTGCGCGACGAGCAGGCGCGGCGCGAGACGGCCGACCGCGAGCGGGCCCGGGCCGCCACCGAAGAGCAGCGCC
>JAHFDQ010000018.1 GCA_023248915.1 Archangiaceae bacterium
CCAATTCGTGCACATTCCCATCTCTACCTGGCACACCGGCGACGTCTTCGCCCGGGCCTGGCTGCGCTGGCTGGAAATCGAGCGGTCGGCCGTCTTCATTCGCGACCAGTTGCGCGAGCTGCCGGCAGGCCCCACCCGTGTCGCGTGCCCGCCGGCGCGCCCGGGCGAGCTGTGCGTGACGCTGGTCGAGGGTTGGCGGGGAGAATTGTGCCACGCGGCGGTCACCGACGACGCGGGCCGGTTCGCCACGTACAAGGTGGTCGACCCGTCTTTCCACAACTGGACCGGGCTGGCGATGGCGCTCCGCGGCCAGCAGATTTCGGACTTCCCGCTCTGCAACAAGAGCTTCAACCTCTCGTACTGCGGGCACGACCTCTGACATGGCCAACCCGCTCTTCGAGAGAATTCGCCAGGGCCACCGCACCTCGCGCTACCCGGTCGCGGCGCCCGTCCTTCCCGACCGCTTCCGAGGCGCGCCCGTCATTGACGCGGCCAAGTGCCGGGCCGGCTGCGACGACTGCGCCGCCGCCTGCCCCACCGGCGCGATCGCCCTGGCCGGAGGCTCCCCCACGGTCGACCTGGGACGCTGCCTCTTCTGCACCGACTGCGTCGAGGCCTGCGCACCGGGCGCCATCACCCACGCCAAGGACTATCGGCTCTCGGCGAGGTCCCGCGCCGACCTGACGTTGCAGGGCCAGACGGCGCTGTTCGCGAAGCCGTTGGACGAGAAGCTGCGCCGGCTGTTCGGGCGTTCGCTGAAGCTGAGGCAAGTCAGCGCCGGCGGGTGCAACGCCTGCGAGGCCGACGTCAACGTGCTCGGCACCGTCGTCTTCGACCTGGGCCGCTTCGGAATTCAGATGGTGGCCTCGCCGCGCCACGCCGACGGGCTGCTCATCACCGGCCCGGTGACCGAGCACATGAAGTCGGCCCTGAAGAAGACGTACGACGCGGTGACGCCGCCGAAGCTCGTCATCGCCGTCGGCGCCTGCGCCCTCTCCGGAGGCCCCTACGCCGGGCACCCCGAGGCCTGTGGCGGAGCCGACGCGGTGGTCCCGGTCGACCTCTACATTCCCGGCTGCCCGCCGCACCCGTTCACGATTCTGGACGGGCTGCTGAGGCTGTTGGGGCGGCTCGAAGACCAGGGCCGGCTGACGGCCTAGCCGGGCCGCTCGTCCCAAGCGAAGTCGAGGGACGCCCCCGCTTTCCTGCCCGACCCCGTCGATTGGCCGTCCCCTTGCCGCGACCGCCAGAGCGGCCTAGAACGCGCGCCGTTCCCGCGAGGCCCGCCATGAGCAACGCCGCCCTGCCGCTCTCCGAGCGGAGCCCCAGCCCGACTCCGCCCGCCCCCGAGCCGGTTCCCGCGCCGAAGTTCGCGTTTCTTCCCCGCATCGGGACGCTGCGCTACTACCTGCTGCTCGGCGCGGTGGCGATTCTGGTGCTCGGTCCGCTCGGCGGCGTCACCGCGGCGTACATGAACTTCTCGCTCGGCTTCTTCGTCGGCGGGCAGGTGCTCGCGGGAATCCTCGGGTCGGTGGTGACGCTCGGCTACGGCCCCGAGGGCAAGCACGGCGCGAACTACATGCAGACCATGGCGGCGAGCGTCGCCTCGATGGCCGCGATGGGCGTGCTCATTCAGGCGATGGTGTGGCTGGGCATGCCGCCGCCGCCGGCCTGGCAGCTCATCCTCTACTTCCTGTGCATCGGCATGTTCGGCATCGGGGTGGGCATGCTCTACACGCCCATCCTCGTCGACCGGCTGCAGCTCACCTACCCCTCGGGCCTCGCGGTGGCCAACATCCTCCGCGCCCTGACTGACCCGCGCATTCTCAGGAAGAGCGTCTCGAAGCTGGTCGGCGGAATCGGCGGGGGCATCGTGATCTCGAAGCTGGTCGAGATGGCGGGCGAGCTGTACGAGTGGTTGCAGGGGGTCGCCGAGAAGACCGCCAGCAAGCTGCCCAGCTCGCTCACCACCACGATGGACGTGGGCACCGCCTTCTCGTCGGCGACCTTCGGCGGCGGGATGATCGTCGGCGCGCGCATTTCGGCGTCGGCGATTCTGGTGGGCGGAATCGGCGTGTGGATGACGCCGTGGCTGCGCTCGAGCGGCTACATCGGCCCGCACGACCCCTTCCGGAAGATCGGCTTCATCTTCGCCCTGGGGACGATTCTCGGCGCGGCGATGGTCGACCTGGCGCTCTTGGCCAAGGACGCCGTCCTGCGCTTCCGCCAGGCGCGCACCGCGCAGTCCGCCGCGACGGGCAAGCCCGCGCCGGTGGGCCGGCTGGTGGTGTGGGTGGCGATCTGGGCGACGGCGCTGATGGTCGTCGCCACCCAGGTCATGCACGTGCCGATGGGCTGGGTGGCGTTCGCCATCGTCATGGCGTTCGTGTTCCAGATGATCAACGGCATCTCGCAGGGCATCACCGACCAGAACCCTATCTCGTCGGCGTTCGTGGTGACGGTGCTCTTGATGGCGGGCCTGGGCCTGCGCGACCCGCTGATCGGGCTCTTCGGCGGCAGCATCTTGCTGGTCTCGTGCACGGTCGGCGTGGACATGCAGCAGGACCGGTCGACGGGCTGGCGGCTGGGCAGCAACCGCACCATCCAGTTCCGCTTTCAGATGGTGGGCATCATCATGGGCGCCATCCTCGCGGTGCTGATGACCCGCGTGTTCCTCGAAGCGTACCCGGTGCTGCAGAAGAACCTCTTCGCGCACCCCGAGTTGCGCGAGACCGAGGCGCACGGCTGGCAGAGCGCGATGACCTACAAGTTCGTCGGGGTGCTGAACACGCTGGCGCAGGACAAGGCCAAGACGCTTTCGACGATGGGCCTGGGCATCGTCATCGGCCTGGCGATCGAGACGCTGCGCAAGGTGATTTTCCGCGCGCCCGCGTACCGCGCATGGAAGGACAAGAACGCCCTCAACGCGAGCGCCGACTTCATGCTCGACGCGCTGGTGCTGGCCTCGCCGTACGCCTCGAGCTTCGGCGGCTTCGTGGAATTCACGACCTCGCTCTGGTTCGGGCTGGGCGGCATCACCGCCAGCGTGGTGACGTTCTTCCAGAAGCGGCGGCAAGCGGCGCGCGAGGCCTCGCCGAACGAGGAAGCGCTGCCCGAAGACATGAGCGACACCAGCCTGGTCGGCGGGGGCCTCATCGCCGGCGAGAGCCTCTACGCGCTCTACGTGGGACTGGTGGGGCTCATCGCCAACGGCGCGCTGGTGAAAATCCTCGGCGGGTGAGCTCTAACTCTTCACGATTCCAGGTCGCGCTTCGCTCGAGCCGCCGCCTCGAGCAGCCCCTCCAGAATGGGCCTGCTCACCCCGACCGGGAACCCCTTCGGGAGCGACGACCGGACTGCCGACGCCGCCGCAGGTGTCGCCTCTACCACCTGCTCGAGAATCTGCCGTCCGGAATTCGGTAGCCCGCAAAGCCGACCGGTCGCGAGCCAGTGCTCGACGCGAATCTCCTTCCACCGGTAGTGCCGGTTCTTGCCGAACACCGCCATCGCCATCTTCACTTTGCGAGCGGAAAGGTGCTGCTGCCTTCGCCCCAGCACCGGGTAGGCGGACAGGACGTCGTAGCGGGGCGTCAAGCGAAACCCACCGCCAGCCTCGAGGAAGACGCTGAAGTTCTTGGCGTGGCCGTCGATGGCACCTAGCAGCCAGAAGACGAACTGCGTTCGGAAGAAGTCTTCCCGGTCCTCCAGCGCCCGGCTCGACCCGAGGAGCAACCTCATGATCTCGCGGATGCCGGGCCCACCGTCGCTTTCGTACTTGTTTCCCGGAGGCGTTCCGGTGGCCTGGCAGAGGTCCTCTTGCGGCAGCCGGACAATCCACGAGCCGTCATCGGACGGAGCGCGGTCGAATCGCTCGACGACCAAAGCGCGCTGCGCGCCGAAAGTTCGCATCTCGCACCCCGCGCAAGGAATGCCGTAGCGCGGCAGCAATCGGGCGCACAGCCACTCGTTCTCGATAGAGGTGGACATGTCGACCGCGGCCGGATGGGGCTGACCCAGCGGCAGCTTGAAGATGTGCGTGGTCGGAGTCGTGCCCTCGGGAACGTTCCAGCGTTTGCGCCGCCATAGCAGCGCCGTCTTCTCCTGGGCGCCCGCGAGCGAAATCCGGAAATCGTCGCGGTGCCGGGAATCCAGCGTCGGTGAACGCACGTCGGCCAGCCTTTCCTCGACGCCCTCGACGGAGAGCACACGGCCTCGAACGACGCGAATCCCCGGGGCCGCCTTGCCAGGGGGCAGCAGCTGGATGGCCCCGACGCAGTCCCGACCTACCTCCTCGAGCAGGTCGAACGCCGAGGGGCTGGCGACCGCGAACCTCGTCATCATTCGCCGACGAATTTCGGCGCTGTCCGGGAGCAAGTTCTCGAAGAACGGTTGGACGACCTCGGTCCGGTAGGGTTCGCCCGAGGGCCGCATCGGCATCGACAGCGACAGCGGCCTTGCGTAGGGAGACTTCAGCCAGGCCGAGTCATAGACGAGCGTCTGCTCGCCTCGGGCGAGCGTCCACTGCGCCACGCGCTCACCGTTCATCCACACGTCGAGCGAACGGGTCTTCGACGGGCGGCCCACGGGCTACCACTCGGTTCGCGGTCGCCGCTGCGCCGCCTTGTCACGCAGCGCCAGCTCGACGTCGAGCGCGGCGAGCAACTGAAAGAGCCGCGGAAGCCCCATACGCTCGGGGTGGGTCTCAGCGACCGAGATCGCCTTTTGCGCCAACCCCACTTTCGAGGCCAGCTGCTGCTGGGTCAGCCTTCGCTCGCGTCGAAAGCCGCGCAAGATCGCGCCGAGCTGTTCCGGGGTGTGGGCAGAAAACTCCAAAGGTGTCCTCGATGAGGGTCGGACCCACACTATCCCCCAATGGGCATACTCGCAATATATGCCCTATCTGGGATTGATGGCAGATATTCCCGCTGGCGGATATGCTGAGGCCGGCCCTTCAGGACGTCTTGCCGCGCTCGGCGGTTTCCGTCGGCAATTCCGGCCGGCCGTCGCCACGCCGGGCCGGGCCAACCTTCTGGTAGGGAATGCCCCGCAGCCGGTTCGCGGCGGTGACGGCCTTCCACTCGAAGTAGGCCTTGTTCACGCCCACCACCTCGTGCTTGTCGAAGAGCGGGTTCTTGGTGCCCCCGAGGGTGCACAGCGAGAACACCTGGGCCGAGACGCTGACCGGGCAGCCCTTCAGCCGGAGGTAGTCGTCGTTCCGGGCCTGGAACAGCTCGGCGGTGATGGTCACCATGCGCCGGTACAAGTCATTGCCCTGGGCGTGGCGCGGGTCCTTGGTCGAGCGCTGCTGGTAGAGGCTGGAAATCTTCACGTCCTCGCCCTGGAGCTTTCCCTGCCACTGGGCGCAGTCGCCGATGAAGATGACCTTCTCGCCGGGCTTGGCGTCGATGGGCCCCCGGTAGTCGCCGAAGATGACGTGCATCTTCGGCATCTTCTCGTCGCACTGCTGGTCGAAGAGCCGCAGAATCTCGATCGCCTCTTCGATGGCCCCGGGGCAGCCGCCCCAGCAGTAATCGGTCTTCTCGGAGTCGGGGGGCGGGCCGGCGTAGGCCGTAATCTTGCTGCCCTCGAAGTACTTCTCGACCCGCACCAGCCCGACCTTGAACCCCTTGGCCCGGGCGCGGGCTTCCTCGAGGGTGACGTCGCCGGACAGCTCGATCTTCGCCAGGTCGATGGGGCCGAACCCCCGGTCGGACGCGAGGCGAATGTGCGCCACGTCGCGCGCGTCGACGCCGATGATGGCGCAGGCCACCGCGTCGATCGCCGGCTGGTTGTTGCCCATGAGGATGAGGTTCAGCGACCGCGGAATCGGGGTCAGCATGCGGCCTTCGCCGGCGATGATGGCGTCGATGGCGATGAAGCGCGGCTGGACGACGTACTGAAGGTCGGCCACCTTCTCGTCGAGCCGTTGATCGTGATCGATGAGCCGGTGCCGGTCGTCCTGAATCCCGATGTAGTTCTTCATCGAGAAGGTGACCGTCGTCCAAGGGTGCGCCTTGAACTTGGGGCAGTTGACGAAGAAGTCGGCCCGGGCCACCGGTTCGGACGTGTAGAGGTAGTCGCGCAGCCTTCCCGCGTGGGTGAGGGGAATCTCGACCTGAGGCTCTTCCTCGAAGCAGTAGTGCTTCACTCCGACGCGCTTGAACATCTCGTCGTAGCCGGCCCCCGCGAAGGCGTAGCGGGTGGGAATGGTGATGCCGCAGCGTTCGCCCACCGCCAGCTCGTCCAGGGCTGGCCCCGGCCCGGGCGCCGCCGCCCGATCGCGCAGGGCCCGCACCACCCCCTCGATGAACTCCGGCCGGGTGTAGGCGTGCTTGAACATCTGCCCGGACGAAACGACGTTGGGCTTGACCAGGGTGCGCCCGAAGGGGCGCAGGCCCAGCGTCTCGAGCCCCTCGGCGACTATCTTCCGAATGGCCTCCGGCTCGTACTCGGCGCAGTGTCGCAGGATGACGCGGGGCGGAGTGGCGTTCGGGTTCATGGGGTGCCGGCGCGGCGGAACTGGTCTACCACCGCCGCCTCGCGGCCGGCGATTCGGGCGCGGCCTTTCACCCACTCGCGCAGCGCCTTGATCTGCTCTTCATAGGTCCGGTACAGCGGCACCAGTTCCTGGGACATGCGGCGCAGGTCGCTCACCTCGAGCTCGCGCCCGTTGGCGAAGGCCCGGTGCAGCGCCCCCACCACCACCTGCTCGAGCTCGGCGCCCGAGAAGTACTCGCAGGCGTGGGCCAACGCCGCGATCTCGTACTTCTCGGGGTCGCGGCCACGGCGCCGGAGGTGCAGGGACAGAATCGACCGCCGCGCCTCGGGATCGGGCAGGTCGACGAAGAACAGCTCGTCGAACCGGCCGCGCCGCAACAGCTCGGGCGGCAGCAACGACACGTCGTTGGCCGTGGCCACCATGAAGACCGACCCCTGCCGCTCTTGTAGCCAGGTCGAGAACGAGCCCAAGAGCCGCGCGGTCCTCGCGTCGCCCCCCTTGCCCGCGCCGGCGAAGGCCTTCTCGATCTCGTCCACCCACAGCACCACCGGAGCGCAGGCCTCGGCGGCCGCCAGCGCGCGGGCCAGGCTCTCTTCAGCAGAAACCTCTCCCCCCAGCACCTTGGGGAAGTCGAGCCGCAACAGCGGAACCGCCAGCTTGGCCGCGATGTACCGGGCGGACAGCGACTTGCCGCAGCCCTGCACCCCGAGCAGCAACACCCCGCGCGGCGGGGGCAGCCCGAAGCCGCGGGCTTCCGACCCGAAGGCCAGCGCCCGCTCGTCAATCCAGCGGCGCAGTGACTCCATGCCGCCCAGCTCGTCGGCGAACTCGCCCTGCTGGACGGTCTCGAGCCCCAGGTCGAGCGCCAAGAGCCGCTGCTTGTCTTCCTGGATGGCCGCCACCGCGACCGGGCCCAGCGCGCGGTCGAGCCGCATCGCCCGGACGAAGGCGCGGGCTCCTTGGCTCTCGGTGAGCCCCCGCGCCGCCTGCAGCGCCCGGTGCCGGACCTCGGCGTCCAGCCCCTTCACCTGGGCGTCGAGCACCCGGCCCAACTGCGCTTCCGTAGGCAGGGCCAGCCGCAGCACCGCCGCGTCGGCGGTGAGCCCCTCGGGCACCTCGAGCACGGGCGCCACCACCACCAGGCAGCGGTGCTCGCGCGAGAACCGGGGCAGGTAGTCGCGCACCGCCCGCGCCACCCGGCGGTCGGCCAGCGCGTGGTGGAAGTCGAGCGCCGTCACCACCGCCGGCGCCTTGGCCCGCGCGAAGGCCTCGAGCATGGCGATGGGGTCGGTGGCCTCGGGGGCGAGCGGTTCGAGCCCGCGGTGCAGGCTCCAGACCGCCGCCTCGGCATGGAACGCCGCCGCGGCCGCCCGGCACAGCGCCACCGCCCGTTCCTCTTCGGACGTCACCAGGTAGATGAGCCCCGAGCCCGAGGCCCACAGCTCGGCGATTTCCTGCGCGGCGTCCTTCACCAGTCGGCCTCCGCGTCGGCGGTGGCGTGCATCGCCTCTTCGAACGACGTCACGCCGGCGGCCACCTTCCGCACCGCGTGCTGGCGCAAGGTGCGCATGCCGTCTTGCAGCGCCGTGCGCTCGAGCACGTCGGGAGCGGCCCCCGTGGAGATGAGCGCCCTCAGGCGCCGGTCGATGGCCAGCACCTCGAAGATGCCGGTGCGGCCGTAAAAGCCGGTGAAGCGGCAGCGCGAGCAGCCCGGCCCGCGCCGCGCCAAGAGCTTTCCCGCGAAGTCCTCGGGGTGAATGACGCCCAGGTCGGCCACCTGGTCGGCGGTCAGGAGCACGTCCTCGGAGCAGGACGGGCAGACCGACCGCACCAGCCGTTGCGCGATGACGCCGGTGAGGGTGGCCGCGATGAGGAAGTTGGGCACGCCCAGGTCGTGAAGCCGCGACACCGCCCCCACCGCGTCGGACGTGTGCAGGGTGGTGAGCACCAGGTGGCCGGTGAGCGCGGCCTGCACGGCTTGGGCCGCGGTGTCGCTGTCGCGAACCTCGCCCACCATGATGATGTCGGGGTCTTGCCTGAGGACATGGCGCAGGGCTTCACCGAAGCCGGTGCCCGTCTTCGCATCGGCCTGCACCTGGTTGAAGCCGGGCTGCACCATCTCGATGGGGTCTTCGATGGTGACCAGGTTCACCTCGGGAGCGGCCAGCGCCTGCATCGCCGAGTACAGCGTGGTCGTCTTCCCGCTGCCGGTGGGCCCGGTGACGATCACCAGGCCGTGCGGGCGCAGCAGCCACCCCTCGAGCCGCGCCTTCTCGTCGTCGAGCAGCCCCAGCTCGGACAGGTCGCGCAAGAGCACGTTGGGGTCGAGAATGCGCACGACCACCTTGTGGCCGAAAGCGGTCGGCACGGTCGAGATGCGCAGTTCCATCTCGGAATCGCCCACCGCGGTGCGCAGCCGGCCGTCCTGCGGCTTGCGCGACGAGATGTCGAGCCGGCTCATGATCTTCAGGCGGTTGGTGATGGCCCCATGCAGCGCCTTGGGCACCTGGTAGACGGGGTGCAGCACGCCGTCGATGCGCATGCGCACGATGCACTCGTCGCGCTGCGGTTCGATGTGGATGTCGCTGGCCCGCTGCTCGAACGCGTAGTGCAAGATGTACTCGACTGCCGCCACGATGGGTTCCGAGCTGGCCTCGAGCGCCTCGAGCCCGGACAGGTTGAAGAACTGCTCGAGGTTGCCGACGTCGGGGCCCGTTCCGCCCACCTGCGTCTCGGCGGCGCGGATGGACTGGCGGAAGCCGTACACCTCGGCGATGGCCCGCTGAATGTCGCTGGGCGACGACAGCACCGGCTGAACTTCGACGCCGGTGAAGCGCCGAAGGCTCTCGAACAGCTCGCGGTCGAAGGGGTTCGACACCGCGGCGACGAGCGAGGTGCGGGTACGCTCGAGCGGAAGCACCATGAACTTGCGCGCGAAGGGGCGCGACACCGTCCGGGTGATGAGCTGGGCGTCGAGCTTCAGCGGATCGATCTTCCGGTGCTGCATTCCGGCCGCCTTGGCGACCGTCTCGGCGATCTTGTCCTCTTCCACGAGCTCGCCCGGCCGCAGCTCGGAAGGAAACTTGAACGAAGCCAGCAGCTTCACCGGCGACAGGTCGCCGCCGCGCAGGCGGCCGGTCATCGCCGCGTCGTCCTTCAACAGCCGGGCGCGCTGCAGGCTCTCGCGCGCCATCGCCGTCTTGCGCGAGGCGTCCGAGATGAGGCCCGCCTTGGCCATCACGTCGACCACGTAGTTGAAGGTGAAGTCTGAAGCGCGAACCGCTCGCGGCATGGGCGGCGAGCGTACCACCCGCCAGCCGCCTTGCGCCCCCTACTGTTGCCGGCCGAGGAGCGCCTCGGCCGTGACGAACCGGGGGGCGATGTCCACCGGCACTCCCTCGAGGCGGGTCAACAGCCGCTTCACCTCGGGCCGCACCACCGCCCGCTCGGCGAGCAGGGCGCTGGCCCGGGCCTTGTCGCCCGAAGCCTGCAGCGTCATCAGCTCGCCCACCAGCGCCGCCACCGCTCCCTTCACCTTGCCCGGCACCACCTGGAAGGTGCCATCCATGGCTACCGTCACCGCTCCGGCGTCGAGCAGGGTGTTGAGCTGGAGCGCGATGCCCTTGCCGTGCGCCTCGTGCAAGCCGAAGCGAATCGACCGGAACGCCGAGGCCAGGAAGGTTGTGTAGAGGGTCCGCTCGAGCGACTTGTCGAGCGCCCCCTGGTCGATGAGCACCTGCATCGCCCAGAGCCCCGAGATGTCGGCCTTCGCTTCTTCGAGCGGGCTGTAGTTTTCTTGGAATTGCTCGCGGACGGTGGTCGCCTTGCCACCGACGGTCAGGTCATGCGGGCCGAGCCCGTGCATCAGCTCGTGCATGAGAATGTGGGTGAAGAAGGCCTCGAAGGAAACGTTCGCCCGGTCGGCCGGGGCCAGCGCCACTTGGGCGATGGGGCGCAGCACCTTCTTGAACTTTGCTTCCTGCACGTTCTTCAACAGGGTGCGCTTGTGGCCCAGTTCGCGGCCGATCTTCTCGTCATTCGGCAGGTTGAAGGCCGCCGTCTGGATGCCGCGGTTGGCGTCGCCCGAGCAGAAGAGCGAATTCACCACCCGAATCGGCGCCAGCGCGCCGAGCTTTGGGTTTCGTAGCGACGGGGCGATGGGCAGCCGGTTCTCCAGGTCCTGCAACCGGGTTCCGAAGGCCGCCAGCTTCAGGGTGGCGGCGTCGTCGCGGACGGTGATGAAGGCCTCGAAGGCCGCCTTGGCGTTGAACCACTCGTCCTCGTACACCTCGTAGGGCCCAATCGTCGGCTCGAGGGTCGAGTCGAGCTTCATCCAGGCGAGGTCGCTGGCGTAGTAGTCGTTGGTCTCGAACGCCGCGGCGCGCTTCACGAGGAAGTCCTTCAGCGATGGCTGCGAAGTCAACGCCGCCGCCTCGCGCAAGAGCCGGGCCGCCACCTCGAGCTCGCCCTGGTATTCGACGCTGTACGGCACCGCGGCCAGCGAGCCGTCCGGGGCACGGCGCACGGTGGTGAAGAAGCCCTTGGCGGCGTGCCGTTCGGCCTCGGGCAGCGACAGGAAGAAGTGGTCGAGCTGGGCGCGGGTCGAGCCGGCCGGGTAGAAGCCGCCCTCCGGGGGCTTCACCGCGGGCGCTCCGGGAACGAAGGGGGCCTGGTCGCCCAAGCGGTCCCACGGGCCCTTGTTGAGGAGGAAGCCGCGCAGCCGCTCGCGGCCGAGCGGGGTCGAGTCCTCGACCAGGGACAGGAGCATCGTCTCGTTTCCGGCCCAGACCTGGCGCAGGAAGAGGGTGTCCATCACCTTGGCCGCCTCGACCAGCTTCGCCAGCGCCACCTTCTCGGACGGGGGAAGCTTGGACAAGTCGACCACCAGGTCCACCGGCGCGAGCTGGGCGTTGGCCTTCTTCAGCGCCTCGACGCCGGGCAGCGCCAACACGAGGTTCGAGGTCAGGTCCATGGTCCGCGCTTCATACCAGAGGCGAACGCCAGTTCCCGTTCAGCCCGCCGTTTCGTAGGGCGCCCGGAAGTGCAACTTCAGGAACGCCTGGCCCACGTGGAAGATGGACCCCTCGAGAGGCTGCTCGCCGATGCCGAGCTCTCCCAGCTTCTGCGGCACGTAGAACTGCGACGCCCAGCCGAAGCTCAACCCGAAGCTGTCGCTCGCCATCAGCTCGGCCTCGAGCTTCAGGTCGATGCCGGGCCGGATGAAGTGCGTGGTGGGGACGCCGGCGAAGTCGGAATAGATGAAGGCGTAGGTGATGACGAGCCCGGCCTGTAGGTCGAGCGACCCCCTCGACTTCTCGCGAAAGCCCGCCCGCTTCGGGGACGACAGCGGGAAGCCGAGGGAGATAGGCCGCCAGGTGACGCCGTAGACGCCGGTGCCGCCCAGCCCTTCCGCCTTCGGCGAGAGGATGAGCGAATCGGGAATGAAGAGGGACGGAGAGACTCTCACCTCGGACAGCCCCTCGGCCGCCCTGCGGTACTGCGCCGGAATGCGGTCCCGGTTGGCCTTCAGCGCCTCGGCGTCGATGACGGCCAAGACGTTCACCTTCAGCCCGAAGTGCGGCACCGCTCCCCGGTTGCCGGTCAGCGGCCCGAAGAACCAGTAGGCGGCCGGCCCCACGCCGACGTCCACCGGCACCGTCACCGTGGCCGCGTGCGACGGAACCGAGAGGGCCGCGGCGAGGACGAACGCGAGCGGAGCTGGAGAATGCACCCGAAGCAGCCTACCAGCGCGGAGAGTTCCGTTCAGTCCGAGCGCATCGTCGGCGGGGCCATGCCGTCGGCGCAGGTGCGCTCTTTGCTGGCCGTGCGCCCGGCCGCGAGGCAGGCTCGCTCGCGCCGCCCGTCAGCAACGATGGCCGCGGCGCGTCGGTGAGCCCTTTCGGCGAACGGAGGACGGCGTGGCCAGGAAGAAGCCGGGCGTTGAGCCCATCGTGAACTTGCGGGGCAAGAAGGTGGCGCTGGGGCCGCTTCGGCGCGACCTGGTGCCGCTTATGCACAGGTGGATGAACGACTTCGAGGTGACCCAGACACTGGCGGTGGGGAGGAAGCCTTCCACCCTCGAGGACCAGGAGGCCTGGTACTCGGCGAGGGTGGGAAGCAAGACCGAGCGCCTCTTCCACGTCTACCGGCTGCCCGACTTCAAGCCGGTCGGCAACTGCGGCCTGAACGGCATCGACACCCAGCACGGGCTGGCCGAGTTCGGCATCGTCATCGGCGAGAAGGACTGCTGGGGTAAGGGCTACGGCACCGAGGCTTGCCGGCTGTTGCTCGGCTACGGCTTCGAGGTGCTGGGGTTGCACACCATCATGCTGCGGGCCTTCGGCACCAACCTCGGAGCGGTGAAGGCCTACGAGCGGGCCGGCTTCAAGCTGACCGGCCGCTGGCGGGAGGCCGTGGTGTTCCAAGGCAAGCGCTACGACATGATCTACATGGACTGCCTGGCCTCGGAGTTTCGCGGCTGACGATGCGTGCCACCGGCCGCTCGGGACGAACGGGGGACCTTCTTCGGCGCCCGCTTCCCGTCAGAACTCGAGCACGATGCTGACGCGCACCGGCGTCGACGGCGGCGGAATGCCCTTCGGGTCGAGCCGGTAGGTCGGTTCGGACAGGGCATGAATCAGGCACTCGCGCCGGGTCGCGTCGAGGCCGGGAGCTTCGCCCACCGGTTCGAGCGCGTGGTCCGACACCTGGCCGCTCTTCACGTTGACGCCGGTGCTCCAGCGCAGCGCGCCCGGCCGATTCACGCCGCGGAAGCAGTCGGCGAGCTTGGTGCTGCGCGCGGCCACCTGCAGCCTGAACTCGTCGAGCCAGACCGGCGGCGCCGGTTCTTCCAGGCCGAACTTGGCGCGGTGGGACGGAGCCACGAATCCCGCATCGAGCCGGGGGAAGGCGGCCCGGGCGACCCCGGCGTCGGGCGGAGCTGGCTTGGGTGCGGGAGGCGGCAGAGGCGCGGGGCCGCACTCGCACCGGTCGATGAACAAGAGCAGGAGCAGCGCCATCATCAAAGTCGTCAGCGAGCGCCTCCGCCGGCGGCGGGCACGCTCCTGAAACCGAGGGGACGCCCGAAGCTCGGCGCGAAACCGCGCCTTCGACTCGGCGAGCTGGCGCCTGAGCTGGCGCCGCTGTTCCCGCATCGCCTTCCCGAGGGCCCTCGCCTTCACTCTTCGATTCTCCAGCCCATCACCAGCTCGCCCTTGGCGTCGCGCCACTCCATCGGCACCAGCTCGAGCCGGGTGAACGCCGACGGCGCCGGCGCGTCGTCGACCGCGAACGGCCAGGGCAACGGGTCGCTCGGCGCGAGCCGGATGCTGCCGGCGAACGTTTCATTCGAGGGCGCCAGGTCGCGGGGAAGGCGCGCTTGGCTGTCGGGCCCCAAGTCGGCCAGCCCGTCGAGCACCGCCTGGGCGCGGCCCAACAGCTCGTTGGCGGTGCGCTGCTGGGCGGCGCCGCCGGACTCCGCGTTGGCGGCGACCGCGGACAGCAGCTTGGCGACGAGCGCCAGCGTCGGCGCCTGGGCCTTGCGCACGTCTCCGCCTTCCGCCTCGAGCCGTTCGAGCAGTTGCCTCACGAAGCGCAGGGCGCTGAACGACTCGTCTGCCAGAGCCTGCCGAAGCTCGGTGCCGAACGGGGTCAGCTTGCCCGACGCCAGCGGCCGCAGCCGGGCGATGCGCTGGTCGAGGGCGCCGTTGCCGCGGGTGCTGCGGGCGCACAGCTCGAACGACTTGGCGTCGGCGGTGAAGGCGGCGCGCCACACCAGGTCCTCGATGACGGCGTTGTAGTCGTTGCGCGGCACCAGCGCGCGCAGGGTGGCAATCAACCCGTCCGTCGTCTCGTGGCGCGACAGCACGTACGACAGCCACCGCCGCGACAGCGAGTGCAGCGCGTCCTCCTCGCGCGACTCGCCGGCGTGGGCCAGCGCGTAGGCGAAAGACCTCAGCGACTCTTCCAGCGCCCCCACCTCGAGAAACCCGACTCCGCGATGCAGCGAGATGACCGCGCGCTCGCGAAAGCCGGTGGTCGGGTCGAGCTCGAGCAGCCGGCGCCCCCGTTCGCCGTCGAACACCTGGTGCCGGGCCACGGCGCCGTTCCCCGCGGTGAACGACGCCACCCACTGCTCGACCTCGTCCCCGCTGCGCCGGGCGAGGTTCGCGTCGAGCAACGACAACTGGAGTCGCGCGAGCCCTGCCGCGTCGTCGCTGAAGGGCTTGGCCTTGGAGAACAGGAACAGCCGGCGCTCGGGCGTGAGGCCCAGCCAGGCCTGGGTCGACCAACGCAGGCTGCCCCTCAACAGCTTCCCCTCTTCCGAGCTGGGCGAATAGGGCAGCGGAGCTGGCTCGCCCGTGGCCTGCGCCACCCCCAGGGCCTTGGCGCGCCGCTGTGTCGCCCGCGCCAGCCGCCGGGCCTGGCGGGCCTTGAGCTCGGTGAGCAACAGGTCGATGTCGAAGATGCGCGCCTCGATGACCTCGCGCTGGACCACCTTGTCCTTCGCGAGCGTGGAACGCGACCGGCGCAAGAGCTGCCGCATCAGCTTGGCGACGCCGATGCGGTCCTTCAGGTCGGGCAGGCCGGGGACTTCGTCCCACATCTCATTCCACGGCCACCAGCAAGCCGTGCGGAAGAAGCTCACCGTTTGCAGCTCGCGGGCCGAGAGCGTGTCCTGCATCGAGACCAAGCGCTGCTGTTTGCCCACCTCGAACGCATCGAACGGAGACATCGGGTCTCCGGGCGGCTGCGCGGTCAGGTTTCGCACCAACCAGTTGTGCAGGGCGAGCGGCCACAGGCCCGCGCCGGCTTCGTCGTCGATGAGCCCGTCAGGGCAGAGTCCGGAGTCGCCGAGGGCCACCCAGGTCGACGAGAGGAAGTCGGGCTCGTGCACCGGCGGCTCGCGGAGGAGCTCGGCCACGCTGTTGTGCAAGAGCCACAGCTTCAGCACCTCGTTGGGGTGCTTCTCGCGGCCGGCCAGCCGGGCGTTGTAGAAGATGAGCGTCTGGTTCGAAGCCCCGGGCGCGCCGGAGAGCACCGCGCAGAGGACCAACGAGCCGAGCATGTCAGAGCGACAGCCCCGCGGCGAGGGACAGCTCCCACCACAGCCCGAGGTGCGTCTGCGTCGCGGCGGACAACAGCGGCAATGCGATGAGGCCCCGCGGCGACAGGAACAGGCCGCTCGCCAGGTAGATGTCGGTGGTGAAGCCGACCATCAGCCCGTAGCGCCCACTGTCCACCTGCATGCCGGGGGGGCGCGCGGCCACCAGGTTCGACTGCTCGGCCGCGGTGAGCGCCGGCGAGAAGATGGCCCCGGTGACGTCGAGGAACTTCATGCCCCCGAAGCCGTTGGTGTAGAGCAGGTAGCGAAAGCCCAGCGTCGCCGAGAGCACCATCTCGGCGGCGGGGAAGAAGCGCGGCCAGGCGGTCACCACCCCTTCCGCGAGCGGCACCCCGACGTTGATATCGAGCTCGAAGCGGCTCGGGCGCCCGTACTGCCGGTAGGGGGTCATCGAGAGCTGCAGGCTGCTCTCGGTGCTCCAGGTCTGCACCCGCGAGAAGGCCAACTCGACCATCGCCCCCGAGACCGGCGTGCGCACGAGGGCGCCGGCGCGGGCCGTCCAGAAGTTGTTGAGCTCGTAGAGCTCGCTGCCCACCAGCCCGAAGCCCACGGTGCTCTTGCGCCAGTCGTAGCGAACCGGCCGCGCGGCCTTGCCGATGCTGCGCTCGGTGAGCGACTCGAAGGGAGTGCGGTACTCGTCGAGCGCAGAGTCCGCCGACGGCGGGGGACTGGCCTGCATCGGCGGGGGCTCGGGAGTGGTCGCGGAAGGCGAGTTCCCCGACGCGGCCGGCTCGGAGGTGGGGCCGGAAGGCGAAGTCTTCGCGGCCGCGGGCACCGGGGGCATCGCGGAGCCGGGCGGTGGAGCCTTGACGGTGGCCGGCGCCGGAGTTTCCGCGACAGCCGGCGCTGCCTCGGCGCGCGCGGCAGCGGGCACCGCCGCGACCCAAAGGCCCGCGATGAACGCGGCCGTCCCTGACAACGCACGGCTACGGGTCACTCGGAAACCCCTGGTCGTCCGGCGTCGGGTAGAGCGGGCGGTAACACTGGTCGCCGTAGGTTTCGTTGAAGCGGGCGGTCACCTGGTACACGCCGGCCGAGTCGAAGGTGGGCTGGTCGCAGAACCGGGTGCATTGGCAGAGCGCGTCCGCGAGCGAGAACTCGCCCTGTTCCCACAGCTGGGTGCCGTAATACGACTGCGAGTCGGACCCGATGCCGAACGGCACGGTGAACGAGAACGCCGTCGCCGCCCCCGCCAGCACCGTCCGGTAGTCCATGCGCATCAGGTAGGGGAAGTCCCACGCCAGCCCCAGCTCGTAGGTGCCCTGCGGAGCCTGGCGCTGCACCTCGGGCAGGTACGACAACGGAATGACGTCGGGCGCCACCGCGACCCGGAACACCGCGGGCGGAGGCGTGTCGGTGGGGCAGTACGAGAAGGCGTCGGTGGGCGCCGCCGAAATAATCTCATCGTTGAAGAAGGTGGCCACCCCGAAGTCGCCCATGGGGACGTCGCTCGACGTGGGCGTCCGCTCGGGGGCGCGGAACACCAGGTCGGTCACCCAGCCCGCCTCGGTGTCCGAGTACTTGGCGATGAACGCCAGGTACTTCTCGCGCGTCGGCAGAATCGGCAGCTGGCCGAAGCTGAACGGGCCCAGCTTCAGGTCCGGAGAGTCGGGCTGCACCGCGCAGGCCTGGTCGGCCGCCAGCGACCCGCCGGGCTTCATGATGGGCACCGCCGGGCACCACAGCACCTTCCGACCCAGGCCCTTCGTGGCGATGGCGTGCGGATAGCTGTCCAGCACGAAGGCGCCCACCACCCGCGGCGAGCTCTTGGTGCCTTCGGGGGTGAGCACCTGGTCGAGCGCGGTCTCGACCAACATTCCCAGCGCGCCGGTCTCGTCGTCGTGGTGCAGGGCGATGGCCAGCACCATGTCGTCGCCGCGCGGGCGCTCGGACTCGATGCGAGCGATGAAGTGGCCGGCCAGCGAGGCGACGAACCCCGGCTGCTGGAAGTCGTCGACGCACACCGTCTCGTCGAATTCCGACCACCTGAGCCGCTGCTTCTGCATCGCCAGGTGCGCGTCCGAGATGACGCGCTGGCAGGGCTGCAGCGCGAAGCGAAGCTGCGAATCGACCCGAATCGGGCTGCGCAGCACCGGGAAGGCCGGGCGCACCTCGGGGTTCTTCCGGGCCAGGGCCGGCGCGATGAACAGGCCCAGGGCGTCGGTCACCGTGGTGCGGGCGCACACCTGCAGCGCCGTCGAAGCCGCCAGCGGCAGGCTGGCCTGGTCGAAGGCGGCGCGCGCCAGCGTATTCACCGGCCCGGGTTCGTCGGTGGGCACGAAGCTGCCCGGGCAGGCCTGGGCGAAGCCGTACCCGTAGGGGTTGTCGGCGTTCGGAAGAATCGAGTCGGGAATCGTTCCGTACCGTTCGTCGTCCACCGTGAACGCGCGCCGCAGCCCCAGGTCGCTCACCTGCTCGTTGCGCAGGGTGGGAAAGACGTGCCGCGCCCGCCACTCGACGCGGGCGTTGGTCGCGTCGAACACCCCGTAGACCAGCAAGGAACGGTTCGACCAGGCGGGCCCCTGCCCCACCACGTTGAAATTCACCGTCGGCGTCAGCGCCATCTCGCCGCCGCGCGCCCAGCGCAGCCGGATGCCGACGTTTCGCGGCACCTTGTCCACCCTGAGGCTGGTGCTGCCGCACAGCGCGTTGGCGTCGCACACCGCCGCGACGTGGGTGTGCACCGTCGGCAACAGGGGGACTTCCGTCCACGGGACCACCTCGTCGTCGGTCTCATAGGTGACCTCGACGACGCTCTCGGGCCCGATGCCTTGCTCGGCGTTCACCCGGTAGAAGATGAACAGCGTGTGCTCGGCCTCGAACCACGCCGCGTCGGACACGGTGAACCCGGCCTCGACGAGCAACAGGGGCACCTTGGAAATCACCTGTGAACAGGCCGTCAACGCCAACGCCGTGAGCAGCCAGGCCCGCATCACCCGCCGCCTAGAGGACCAGGTCCGCGAAGGCCAGCTTCCCCCGCGCGCACAGCCGCTGAATCGCCGCGGCCAGGGCGCGCCGGCCCCGCTTCGCCAGCACCATCTGGTCGTCGCGCGACCCGAACGCCGACGCCGCGCCCAACGCCGACTGCAGCGACGGCGGCAACCCCTTGACGAAGCCCTTCTGCCACGCGACCGGCTGCACCGACAGCCAGCCGGCCAGCTCGCGGATGTCGAGCTCGAGCACCACCTCGGACGCGACCTCGGCCGGCAGCTTGAGCAGCATGTCCGCGAACAGGATTCCCTCGTACCAGCGAGGAAACACCCCGTGGTGCGCCTTCTGCGCCGCGGCGAACAGAATCGAACGCGACTCGGGCTCAATCTGGGGCAGCAGCGTCGAGAGCGCGTCGGCCGCGTCGAATTCCCGCCCGCGGTCCACCAGCCCGCCCGCCAGGCGCGACTCGGGTGGAGGTTCGCCGATGCGCGCCGCGCGCACCACGTCGATGAGGAAGGCAATCTCGTCCTTGGCGATGCGGTTCGAGACCAGCAGGTGGTTTGCCACTTCCAACCGCTTCTTCGGCGACAGCCCCCGGGCGATTTCCCCCTGCGACTCGGCCGGCGCCACCGCGAACAACAGGGCCCCTTCCCGCTGCGGCAATTCTTCGACCAGGCGCGCGATGCCGCCGGCGCCGAACTCCTCGCGCAGGCTGCGGTAGGCGTCGGCGTCGGGCTGCACCAGCACCGCCGACGACAGCGCGTACTGGTTCAGCTTCCGGAAGAAGTCGGCGTCGGAAGGCAGCTTCGACTCGTCCACCTTGCGCAGGTAGTCGGCGAAGTCGAGCTTGCGCTGGGCCAGGTCGCCCTCGGTGGGGAAGGACAGCGACAGCCGGTCGGCGAAGACGAACACCGCCTTGGCCAACAGCGCGAACTCGCCCACCCTCAGCCACTCGCGCAACAGGTCCAGCACCACGCTCTGGCCCTTGCTGAGCTGCGCGTTCTCGATGCGGTCGTTCCACAGGTTGCGCTGGCCGTCGACGAACACCTGGTCTTCCCCGGTGTTTCCGGGCAGCAACTTCTTGTCGTCGGGCGGCAGCTCGGCCACCTCGACCTTGGCCTCGGCCTTTTCGTCCCCGTCGCCGGCCGGCAGCGCGGTCTCGGCGCCCAGCCGCGCGAGCAGCGCCTTCTCTTCCAGGCTTTCGCGCCCGAGGCGCCTCAAAGACCAGATGACGGTCATCGCCGCGAGGGTGGCGAGGAACACGGCGATCATCCACGAGAAGTGCGGCAGCAGGCTGACCCATAGCTCGCGCAGCGCCACGGCCAATTCCCACTTGGGCGTCGGCGGGGGCGTCACCGGCCCGGTGGGCCCGGTCGGCGTCGGCGGCGGCACGGGCGGCACCGGCGACTCGCGCAGGCTGGGGGGCACCGGCTCGAGAATTTGGCGCTCGACGCTGACCACCAGCCAGCCCTTCGAAAGTTTGGCTTCGAGCCGCTTGATGAGCGCCAGCACGTCCTTCGGCTGCACCGACTTCTCGTGGGCGAACTCGCAGCGCGCCCGGGTGAGGTATTCCTGCGGCGTCCCCGCGCCCGGCCCTTCGGACGTCCCCAGCCCCGGCAGCGAGGCCGACCGCGGCTGATCGACCACCGCGTGCTCGAGGTAGACGCACCCCTTCGAGAAGCAGCGCTCGGGAGCGCAGTCCTGCGCCAGCGCCAGGTCGAACTGGTGTTCGACGGCCATCAGCTCGGCCACCACCGGCGGAGGGATGTGCGTCGCCGGCACCGACGGCCCGCTGGGCCCCGCCCGCGCCACGCCCCCGGTGAGGACCGCGCACAGACACCACAGCCACTTCGAAGCATTGAGTCGGGTCATTAGTAGATCCGCACCACGACCCGCCGGTGCCGGGCGAGGCGTCCTTCGGGGTCGAGGCCCTTCACCTTGGCCTCGGGCAGTTGCTTGGTGTCGGCGTAACCCTCGACCCGCACCCGCGCGCGGTCGACGCCCACGTCCTCGAGCCGCTGCCGCACCACGATGGCGCGGGCGCTCGAGAGTTCCCAGTTGGTGGCGAAGGTGGTTCCGTGGAGGAGCGGCGTGGTGTCGGTGTGCCCCTCGACCGCGAAGGTGTACTTGGACGAGTAGGGCACCAGCACCTGCAGCATCGCGGCGACCGTCGGCTCGATCTCGGGCCGGATGACCGCCTTGCCCGAGTCGAACACCAGGCCCGAGTCGAGCGACAGCTCGAGCCCGTCGGGGGTCAGGTCGGTGCGGACCAGCCCCTCGAGCTTCTTCTCGGCGATCTTCTTCTCGATTTCCTGCTGGATGGCGTCGAGGCTCGCCGGGCTGGTCTCGCCGGACATGGCCTTGGCGATCTGCTGCATGCGGCTCTTGTTCAGGTTGGCCGCCGACAGCACCATCACGAAGAAAATGAGCAGGTTGGTGATGAGGTCGGCGTAGCTCAAGAGCCAGCCTTCCTCGTGCCCTTTCGCCCGGCGCTGCACGGTTACACCACCACCCGCGAGACCAACTCGTTGACGCTCTTCTCGCAGCGCTCGAGGAAGCCCAGCCGCTCGTCGAGCAAACCGTTCAGGTAGTGCCCGATGGGCCCCGCCACCCCGGCGCCGAAGGCCACGCCGTAGAGGGTGGCGAGCAAGGCCAGCGACATCGACGCGCCGATGTTCAGGTTCTCGGCGCTCATGTTGCGGAAGAGCTGGATCATCCCGGTGATGGTGCCGACCATGCCGAAGGACGGCCCGAGCTTCGAGAGCATCTCCCAGTTGTTGATGGCCGGCTGCCAGCGGCCGATCTCGTCGTGGCGCAGCTCGAGGAACACCTTCGAGCTGGCTTCCTGCGGCGACCGGCTGAGCAACAGCTCGACCATCTTCTTGGAGGCGGAGTACGTGCTCTTCTCGCCGATCTCGAGGGCGCGGCTCTTCTTGCCCTCGCCCCAGGCGGCGCAGAGCTGGGCCCGTTCCTCTTCCATCGCCTTCGTCTGCCGCCCGAAGACCCGGAAGCCGGGAAGAATCTCGCGCAGGCACGCGATGGTGCGCAGGGCGGTGCTCGTCGACGAGCTGACCACCACCGCCGCGGCCGAGCCGACGGTCACCATGATCAGCGCGTGCACGTCGAAGGGCGACACCTGCGCCACCCCGCGATCGCGGAAACCAAACCAGACGACGAAGCCCAACATGGCCAAACCGAGAATCTGCATGGAAGAGACCCCTTACTTTTTCTGTTTCTGCAGCTCTTCGAGCTTCTTGCGCACGCCGGGGTCGCTCTCGACCTCTTCGGCCTGCTCGTAGATTTGAATCGCCTTGTCGCGCTCGCCCATCAAGAGCAGCACCGAGGCCTTGGCCCTGAGGAACTCGGGGTGCGAACGGTACCTCGCCAGCACCGTCTCGCACCACTCGAGGGCGAGCTGGTAGTTGCCGGCCTTCAAGGCGTCCTGCATCAGGGTGCGCGCCCGGGTGATGCTCACCTCGGCGGCGCCCTCGTTGATGGCCAGGCCCCGCTCGCGGTAGGCCTCGATCAACGCCTCGTCGGCGCGCGTCGGGGGCGGCGGCACCACCCGGGTGGCGGGCAGTGTCTTGACGTCCTTCGACCCGGCGCCGTGCTCGATGACGATGCGCTGGCCCGAGGCCAGCATCGGCACGTCCACTTCGGTGATGAGGTTGCCGTCGTTCCACCGCACCTTCATCACCGTAGTCGACCCGAAGCCGAAGGGGCGCAGCAACGTGCCTTCCTCGCGCAAGGTCGGGTCCTTCCGCATCTCGGGCTCGATCAGGTACTGGGTGTAGTTGCGGGCCGCGCAGCCCGAAAGCACCCCGACGCACGCCAACAGTCGTAGACGGTGAGAGTTCATAGAATGAAGGGCAGGAAAGAGATGTTCATGAGGGACAGCCCCAGGCCGACGCGGCCGTTGGTCGAAATCGAGAGCACCGCGCCGTAGTTCGACCGGCCGAAGGGCAGGCGCACGGTGAGCACCCCGGTGACGAGGTTGTCGCCGAGGAGGTTTCCGGCGTCTACGCCCACCGAGTTGATGATTCCGAGGGGAATGCTGACCAGCACCGAGCCGCCGACCATCACGTTCAAGGCGTCGGGGAAGACGCGGTAGTACGCGCCGCCGATGCCGAGCACCGGGTCGAGAATGGACACCGTGACTCCGCTCAGGTTGGCGTTGGTGTCGCCCCACTGGTCGAGGAAGTCGAGGGCGAAGCGCTGGTTCGGGTAGATGACCGCGTCGAAGAAGAGCTGGGTGAGGCTGTTGCCCTTGGCCCGCCGGTCGAGCTCGAGCGCCAGGGTGTAGCCGTGCTCGGTCCGCGCGCGCTCTTTCAACCGGGTGTCGAAGTTCTCGGCCAACACCACCCGGCCGTTTCGCAGGTCGACCAGCCGCACCGACACGCCGTCCTCGAACTCGTCCACCCAGGCGGCGGTGCGGGCGGGCGCCGCCACTCCCCTCAACTGGTCGTCGAGCCGAACCACCTCGTCGAGCCCGATGGCGCCGCTGGATTCCTCGATTCGGCCTTCCTCGACGAAGGTGCGCGGCGCCAGGCAGGCCTCGCAGGTGCGCAGGCCAGTCTTGCCGAAGATGCGGGCGAGGCTGGTCACCGCCGCGGTCGGAAACCAGCCCCGCGATTCTTCGAAGGCCGGAGTCACCCCCACCACCACGACCGGCAAGAGCTCTTTCGCGTTCAAGCTCGCGTCCTCGACCCGGCCGGTCATCACCTCTTCGAAGCGCTCGAGCGCCTCGCGCGTGGTCTGCCGCTGGGCGAGCGCGTCCGCCGGCGCGAAGAGCGCCAGAAGGCAGACCGCGAGGGGCGAGTGCCTCAGAAGCAAAACGACGCCTCGACGCCAAGCGACTGGAACCTGAAGATGCCCAGGTCCAGGTAGGTACCGAGTGACGGCGCGCCGTCCATGGCCGGCAGCGATTCCAGGTAAACCGCGGCGCCGATGCGGTTCTTCACCCGAAGCTCGAGGCCAATCTGCCAGGCCGCGAAGGTGACCTGGTTCTTCGCGCCGGACGCCGCCGCGAGCAGCTCGTCGGCGGTGACCGGGTCGCTGCGGAACAGGGTGGTGTCGGTGCCCTTCAACGAGAGCACCGAGGCGCCGGTGAACAGGTAGACGTCGGGGTGGGTCATCGACCGGGCCTTGCCGGTGATGAGCCGCGAGACGCGCGCCTGTCCCATCCACCCGTCGTGAAGCTCGGGCGCCCAAGTGTAGCCGGCGGTGAAGCTCGCGGTCCAGGCGCGGGCCTGGGAAAGGCCAATCTCGACGCCGGCCTCGAACCACACGAAAGGGGGGACGCTGATCTGCGGCTGGCTGCTCTTGCTGGCGTCGTCGGGCGGTTTGGCGTAGCTGCGCACCGCCAGGCGAATGGGGACGATGAGTATTCCCCTGTCCTGCAGGGCGTCGACGTACTGCTTCCTCGCCTCGGCGGCGCTGACCAGCCGTTCCTCGTCGCGCAGGAGCGCCGCGGTCGAGGTCGCGCTCGACAGGGTGCGGGCGAAGACGATGGGCAAGTCCTTCGACAGCCGGGTGATGCGGGCGCGCAGCACCAGCGACGCCCCCTCGGCCTCGAAGTCGAGGAAGACGGCGTGGCGGTTCGCCAGGTTCGCGCCGGTCTGCTCGAGCGCTTCGGGCGCGTCGACTCCGCGCGAGACGATGGTGCCCTTCGCGCCGGAGTGGACCATCACCGCCGTGCACTGCGGGCAGAGTGTCAGCACCACCTTGGTGCCCGGGTGGTGCAAGAGCAGCGCGGCGAAGTGGTTCTCGATGAGCGCCTGCAGCCCGGTGCCCAGCGTCAGGGGCACGCTGACGTCCGCGAGCACCACCGGGGTCTCGTCCGCGAATGGCGGGTGCTGCGTCCAGTCGAAGACCAGCTCGTCCAGCAAGTCGAAGGCCTTCAGGTGAACCTGGCCGGCGACCTCGGCGCGCAGCGCGTCGAGCTCGACCTGTTGGGCCTCGTCGACGACCGCCTTGTCTCCGCCCGCCTCGGCCGCGGCGGCCCACGCCGGCGACAGCCCTAAGGCGAGCCCCAGGGCCCAGCCGGCGACGGAGAGGGCGCGGGCGGCGCTCATCGCACCCACCGCCAGCCGCCGTTCACGCACAGCCCGGCGTGGAGAATCGTCTCGCGGTCGTCGACCTGAATGACTCCCAGGAAGACGTCGCCTGTGCCCAGCGCCCCTTCCGCGAAGAAGCGCGCGCAGGCCAGCGGGTAGGCCTTAGCCGCCGGCATGCGCGACATCACCAGCACGTCGCCCGCGGCGAGCACCGGAACGCGGTCCGACACCTTGCGACCCCGCTCGGCCAGCGCCACCTTGGCGGCGAAGGACAGCTTCGCGGCCACCGACGGGTCCGGGTAGAAAGCGTCGACCATCCAGTTCGCACCGGCGAGGGCGGGTTCGTCGACGGCGGAAGCGAGCTCGGCCACCGTCTCGGTCAGGCGCGAGAGCACCGCCTCGTCGCGTCCTGGGCGCTCGTCGGTGCCGAACACCCGCGTCTTGCAGGAAACCGCCCGGTGCGTGATGTAGCCGCCGCGCACGGAAGGCTCGGAGACTTGCCCGGGGTAGAGCGCGTGCGCCTCGGCCTCGGACAGCTCGGTGCACTCGATATTACGCGCCTCGCGCTTGGTGACCGAGATGCCCGGGGCGGGGCCGCTGAACGGGGCGGGCACAAAGGGCAGCGGCGCCGAGAAGATGAGGAGCAGGAACGCGAACATGGCCTACGGCGTCGCTCCCTTGGGACCTGGCTCGGGGACCGAGGGGGGTGGAGGCGGGGGTGTGAGCAGGGGCCTCGGCGTTGCGGGGGGCGCGGACAGGGGCGTGCGACCGGGTGCAGTCGCGGGCGCCGGCGCGCGATCGGGCGCGAGCGTCGGAGCGGGCGGCACCGCGCGGCCGGGGGCGGACGTTAGCGCGGGCACGGGCGTCGGCGCGAGAGTCGTCGCGTCGCCGAGCAGCGCCCACCGCATCTTCGCGTTGAACACCAACTGCGAGAGCTGCCGGTAGTAGTCGCGCGAGAAGTCCCGTTCGACGGCGTCGCCGGTGACCTGTTCGGCGCGGTTGCGCACAGTCTTGTCGAGCAGCCAGTTGAGGCCCCACACCGCCACGCCGACGTAGCGAATGAACCGCGCCTGCCAGACCTCGCCGGCGAGCAGGAAGCCGTGCGAGTCGCGGACGGTAACGTCCTGGGCGAAGGTGTACTCGCTCATCGCGGGCACCAGGGTGGCGGTGCCGAAGGAAAGAATCCACATCAGGGTGTTGCGCTCGTCGCGCACCTCGCGGGCGGTCAGGTCGACGCGCAAGTCCACGTCGGGCGCCAGGGGAGCGACGGCCCCCTTCGGGGCCTTCTGCCTCGGCGCGCCGAGGAGGTCCTCCTCTTCCTCGTTGTTCTCGGCGCCCTCGACCTTGGTGCGGACGATGGCGCCCTGGTTGGTGAATAGCTTGCTGGCGCGGGTGCAGAGCTGTTCGGCCTCGTCTTCCCAGAGGTATTCCCCCCGGTTGCAGGTCACCTCGAGGCGAAGCCCGTTCAGGTTGGCCGCGGAGGTGTCGATGGCCACCGGCCGCTGCAGAC
>JAHFDQ010000619.1 GCA_023248915.1 Archangiaceae bacterium
GAGACGCAGCTCGAGGCGTTCGTGGCGGGGGCCGACTCGCGGTAGGCGGCTAGTTGCCCGACCCTTCGGAGTTCGGGTTCTTCGTCCATTTGTCCACCGTGCCGTCGCCGTCCAGGTCTTCGCCGACGCGGTCGACCTGATCGCCTTCCCAGTATTCCCAGTAGTCGACCTTGCCGTCGCCGTTGGTGTCGCGCTCTTTCCGGACGATCTTGCCTTTCTCGTAATAAATCCAGAGGTCGGGCCTGCCATTGAAGTCGAGGTCGCGTTCCTTCCGGACGATCTGGCTCTTCTCGTAGAAGTTGACCTGGTCGACGTGGCCGTCGAAGTCCAGGTCCATCGATTCCTTGTCGATCTGTTCCTTGTCGCCGTAGGTGCGGACGATGTCCACCTTGCCGTCCCAGTTGATGTCGAGCTCTTTGCGCACCAGCCGATCGAAGTCCTTGCCGTCTTCGCCCTTGGTCACCACGGTGTAGGTCCAGACGTCGGGCTTCTTGTCGTGGTTGAGGTCGAACTCGGTCACCTTCTCGTTGCCCTGCTTGCCCTGCACGATGTTCTCGGCGACCCGTTCAGACCCGGGCGCGGCGGCGTCGTCGGCCTTGTCGTCTTTCACCACCGGCTTGCCGTTGCCGCACGCGGCGACCAGAGTGGCCAGGGCCAAGGCCAAGGGCAGCGCCCAGGGGGCAGGGGAAGGCGTTACGCGCATGCGAAAGCTCCGAGAATTTTGACCCGCTTCCGGCCTGGCGTTACCGTCGAAAGCGCTCATGGCGCGAAAGAAGATCAGCACGACCATCTATATCACGCCCGAGCAGAACGAGCGGCTGAAGCTGCTCAACGAAAAAACCAAGGTGCCGGTCGCGGAATACATCAGGCAGGGTATCGACCTGGTGCTCGAGAAGTACAAGGACCAGCTTCCCGGCCAGGCGACTTTCGACGAGCTGTAGGCTATAGGCCGGCCCGTGAGCTCGTTCAAGGGCAAGCGCGTCGCCGTCCTCGGCGGGGCCGGGTTCGTCGGTTCGCACCTGTGCGAGCGGCTGCTGGCTGACGGCGCCGAGGCCGTCGTCTCGGTCGATTCCTACCTGACCGGCAAGGAAGCGAACGTCCAGCACCTGTCGGGCGACGCCCGCTTCAGGGCCGTCAGGCAAGACGTGACCCAGCCGTTCGACGTCGAGGGGCCGCTCGACTGCGTCTTCAACCTGGCCAGCCCGGCCTCTCCCATCGACTACGCCCAGCTCTGGCTCGAGACGCTGCACGCCGGCTCGCTCGGCACCGAGAACGCGCTTCGCCTGGCCGAGCGCAAGAAGGCGGTGATGCTGCAGGCCTCGACGTCCGAGATCTACGGTGACCCGCTGGTGCACCCGCAGCGCGAAGACTACCTGGGCAACGTCGATTCGACCGGTCCGCGGGCGGTCTACGACGAGGCCAAGCGGTACGGAGAGGCGATCGTCAGCGCCTTCCGGCGGTCGCGCGGCGTCTCGACCCGCATCGTGAGAATCTTCAACACCTACGGCCCGCGCATGCGGCTGGACGACGGTCGAGTGGTGCCGGCCTTCATCGGCCAGGCGCTGCGCGGCGAGGACTTCACGCTCTTCGGCGACGGCCGGCAGACGCGCTCGTTCTGCTTCGTGCGAGACCTGGTGGACGGCCTGGTGCGCGTGGCCCTGTCCGACGTGGCCGACCCGGTGAACCTGGGCAACCCCCGCGAGATGACCATGCTCGAGTTCGCCGAGGCGGTGCGCGCGGCCGCGGGGGGCGGGGGCCGCTTCGTGTATCGGCCGTTGCCCCAGGGCGACCCCAAACAGCGTCGGCCCGACATCACTCGCGCCCGGCAACTGTTGGGGTGGGAACCCCGGGTGCCGTTGGAAGAGGGCCTGAAAGAGACGATCGCGTACTTTCGCGCCGGAGGCTTCGTCCGTTGAAAGCGCTGGTCACCGGTGGAGCGGGCTTCATCGGCTCGCACGTCTGCGACGCGCTCTTGGCCAAGGGGCACGAGGTGGTCGTCGTCGACAACCTCTCGAGCGGCCGAAAAGAGAACCTCGACCCGCGCGCCCGGCTGGCGGTGCTCGACATCCGGGCGCGCGAGACCGCCGACCTCATCGAGCGGGAACGGCCCCACGCGGTGTTCCACCTGGCGGCGCAGATGGACGTCCGGCGTTCGGTGGAAGACCCGGCGTTCGACGCCCAGAGCAACATCCTCGGGTTCCTCAACGTGCTCGAGGCCTGCCGGCGGGCCAAGGTGAAGAAGGTGCTGTTCAGCTCGACCGGAGGCGCCATCTACGGCGAGCAGGACGTGTTCCCCGCCCCGGAAGGCCACCCGACGCGGCCGGTGTCGCCGTACGGAGTCTCGAAGGCGGCCGGCGAGCTGTACCTCGGGTATTACCGGGCGCAGCACGGGCTCGACTTCGTGGCGCTTCGCTACGCGAACGTCTACGGGCCGCGGCAGAACCCCCACGGCGAGGCGGGCGTGGTGGCGATCTTCTGCCAGAAGCTGGTGGCCGGGCAGCCCTGCGTCATCTACGGCGACGGCGGGCAGAGCCGAGACTTCGTCTACTGCGGCGACGTGGCGCGCGCGAACCTGCTGGCCCTCGAGAGCGACTTCGTCGGCCCGGTCAACATCGGCACGGGCGTCGAGACCGACATCAAGGCCGTCTACCGGCTGCTGGCCGAGGCGGCGGGCCGGCGCGAGCCCGTCCGGTACGAAGCCGGCAAGCCGGGCGAGCAGCGCCGCAGCGTCATCGACAACCGCTTGGCGGGCACGGCCCTCGGGTGGAAGCCGACCGTGGCGGTCCGCGAGGGGCTGGCAGAGACCTTCCGGTCCTTCCAGGCCGCCAGCGGCTAGCGCCCGCCCGGCGCTCTTCCGTTCGTGGCTTTCGAGGCCGGGCGATGCTACTCAGGCGCCCCCGAATGTCGGCCGAGAACGCGCACCTCAGAAACTTCTCGATCATCGCCCACATCGATCACGGCAAGTCGACGCTGGCCGACCGCCTGCTCGAGCGCACGGGCACGGTGACCCAGCGGGAAGCCCAGGCCCAGTTCCTCGACAACATGGAGCTCGAGCGCGAGCGCGGCATCACCATCAAGGCCCAGACCGTCCGGATGGCGTACACGGCCAAGGACGGCGCCAAGTACGTGCTGAACCTCATCGACACGCCAGGCCACGTGGACTTCGCCTACGAGGTCAGCCGCAGCCTGGCCGCCTGCGAAGGGGCCCTGTTGGTGGTGGACGCCACCCAGGGCGTGGAAGCCCAGACGCTGGCGAACGTCTACATGGCGCTCGACCACAACCTCGAGATCATCCCGGTGATCAACAAGATCGACCTGCCCTCGGCCGACGTCGAGCGCACCCGGGGCGAAATCGAAGACATCATCGGCCTCGACGGTTCGACCGCCGTGCCCGCGT
>JAHFDQ010000204.1:0-6412 GCA_023248915.1 Archangiaceae bacterium
GCCCAGCATGAGAGCCCCGCCCGGATGACCGCCACCGCCTCGGCGCGCACGCTGGTGTGGGCGTCGGCCGCGGTCGGGCTGGCCGCGCGGCTCGTCTTCGCGTTCCACGACGACGGCATTCACTGGCCGGACGAGATCTACCAATCGCTCGAACCCGCCCACCGCCTCGTCTTCGGGTATGGCTGGCAGGCCTGGGAATTGCTGGAGGGCGCCCGGCACCCGACACTCATCCGGTTGGTCGCCGGCCTGTTCCGGCTCGCCGTCGCGCTGGGGCTGACCCGGCCCGAACAGTACCTGGGGCTGACGCGCGGGTTCTTCTGCGTCGCGAGCGCGGCCATGGGCCCGGCGGTGTTCTCCCTGGCGCACCGCCTGGGCGCGAAGCCGCTCGACGCCGCGGTGGGCGCGGCCGTCTCGTCGTTCATGGGGCTGGCCGTGTACTTCGCTCCCCGGGCGATGGGAGAGACGGCGTCCGCGCTTCCGCTGGTGCTGGGCCTGGCGCTCGCGCTCCCCCTGGAGTCGGGAGCCCGGTCGCGCCTGGCGGGCTGGCTGCTCCTTGGGCTCGCGGTCTTCTTGCGGCTGCAGAACGCGCTTTTTTGCCTCGGGGCGCTGGGAGTGTACGCGTCACGGAGGCACTGGGCCGAATTGGCGCGCGCGGTGGCGGTGTTCTCTTGTCTGGGTCTGATCTACGGGCTGGCCGACGCGCTCGCCTGGGGCGACTTCCTGCACTCGTTCAAGGTGTACGTGCGCTACAACCTGCTCGAGGGGAGAAGCGCGGACTTCGGCCGCGAGCAGCCCTGGCATTACCTGAGGGCGCTCGTGACGTCGGAAGGCTGGCTGCTCGTGCCGCTGGCCGCGCTGGGGGCGGTGGGGTGGAGGCGTGGGCGACCGCTCTGGGGGCCGTGGCTGCTCTTCTTCCTGGTGCACTCGGCGCTCCCGCACAAAGAGCTGCGCTTCATCTTCGTGCTGTTGCCGCTGCTCGCCGCGTTGGGAGCGGTGGGGCTGAGCGAGGTTCGCGACCGGTTTCCCTGTTGGCACCGGGCCAGCCTTGCGTCGCTCGCGGCGCTCACCGTCTTGTCCCTGGCGCTCCTGCCCACGCTGACCTTCGGCCGCCTGGGGGTGCGGAATCCGGGGCCGCCCTCGCTGTCGGCGCTCGATTACGGCGGCGCGGAGAACCGGCTGCTCCTGAAGGCGGGCCGGCTCGAGGGCGTGTGCGGCCTGCGCATTCTGTCGATCGAGCACTGGCGCACGGGGGGCTACACCTACTTCCACCGGCCGGTGCCGCTCTACGGGCTCGACCAGCGCGGCGGGTCCGACGCCAGCTACAGCCACGTCATCGCCCGAGCCGGAACCGTTCCGGGCGCGGTGGTGGCCGAGGAAGGCGGCGTCGCGCTGGTGAAGCTCGCTCGGGAAGGGTGCCAGCCAGACCCGGGCTACGACTGGCACCTCGAGTGAGACGGCGCGCCGTCAGCGCGGTGAACCCTCGGCCTTCCGGAGGAGCACCGTTATGAGCACGAGCAGAACGCCGAGGTAGACCAGCGCCACGTCCACCGACCCGACGTCCTGAATCGGGGGACGGAGCGGTGTCTCGGGCGTGCCCGCCAGGTCGGGAATCGCGGCCCGGCCAGCCGACGGCGAACCGGGCGCTCCGGTCGCGGGGACGGCCGCCGCCAGCGCGAGCGCGAGCGGCAGCGCACAGACCCAGGCTCGGACGGGGCGGACCATGGCGCCGCCAAAGGTGGGAATCGTCAGAGCGGGCGTCAAGCCCCCGATAAGGCGACGTCAGTGCGCCCCATTCCTCACCCGCACCCTCCCGCGATAGACTCACGCTAGACCTTGTAAGCGACGACACGGGCGCGTGGCTGTTCGGCTTTCGAACGGACTGGTGCTCTCTTGGGAGTGCGACACCATGAGCGAGCAGGCGGAGAAACTTCTCAGCGAGGCGCTCAAACTTACCAGCACCGAGCGCGCCCGCATCGCGGCCGAGCTGATCGCCAGCGTGGACGGTGAGCCCGAGCCGGACGCGGAAGCCGCCTGGGCGGCCGAGATCGATCGTCGCGTGCAGCGCGTGCAGTCTGAAGGACCCAAGGGCGACGATTGGCAGGCGGTTCACGCGCGCATCGGCACCCGACTTCGATCGAAATGAGCCGACGACTTCGCGTCGAGCCAGAGGCAGAAGCCGAGCTGCTGGCCGCCGCCGAATGGTACGAGGAGCAGGAATCGGGGCTGGGCTTCGATCTTCTCGATGAAGCAAGTGCCGCGTACCAGCGAATCGCCGAGGGCGAAGGAGGTTCTCCAGTCACCGGTTCGCAAGCCGCCGCCCGCAGGGTCCCTATCTCACGGTTCCCGCTCTGGATTGTGTTCATGGAGCTTGGACCTGAACTCGTGATCGTCGCCTATGCCCATGAACGGCGCCGACCGGGCTACTGGCTTTCCCGAGTACGCGGCGCGTAGCTGGCCCCGCACGGGCCCGGGCTCGGGCAAGGCGCTCCATCACCCCGCGGGCATCAAGCCACCGCGACGGCAGCGTCAGTGCCAGGCCAGGCAGCGGCCGACCGCGTCGTCCGGCAGAAAGCCGTGCTTGCGCCCCAGCCAGTAGGCGACCAGGTAGTCCACTCCCGGCTGAGTTCCGGCCACGTTGCCCGGATCGTAGAGCTGCCAGGGGTCGCGCTGCCAGAGGAAGTCGCCGACGATGCGGTCGCCCACGTCGACCGCCGTCGAGTGGTCCACCTGGTCGGCGCAGGTCGGGTCGTGCGGGTAGCGCGGGTCGGCCCGGAGGTCGACCGACACGTGCACCCGCGGCGGGGGAGGGAACTGGGCCAACTGCGTCGCCGCCAGCGAGGTGACGGCGCCGGACACTCCGCTCACCGTGCCCGCGTAGATGTACGAGAAGAACGGGTTCTTCGTCGGCTCGAAGGTGGGCCACATCAGGGTGGTGAAGAGGTAGTTCTGAATCTCGGGCCTGCGGAGGGGGTCGTCCTCGAGCCGCGCCAGGTTGTACAGCGGCTGCATCGTGATGTTGTTGCTGTAGTAGCTCTGGCTGCAGCCGGTGCCCGGCGTCCACTGCTCGGCCACCGCCAGCCAGTCCGAGATGTTGCCGCCCTGGCCCGAGTGGCCGGTGTAGTAGGCGAGAATGGCCGCGTGCTCGGTCGCGTGCGCGGCGTCGTTCTCGGTCATGCGCAGGGCCACGCGGAAGAACGAGGCGAGCATGATGGCGCTCGACGGGCGCGGCAGCGACGGCACCCACGACAGGCCCGGCACCTGGTTCACCAGGTGGGCCAGGTCCGGGTAGAACTCCTGGAACCTCCACATCTCTTGCGACCCGCCGGTGAGGTTGAGCTGCAGGTCGAGCGACCCGCCGTTCATCTCGTCCGGGTTCACCACGATGAAGTGGGCGGTCACCGGGGTCGCCGGCATCGGCAGGCCGTTGACGGTGATGATGGCGGAGATGGTCCGGTCCTTCATCAGCTCTGTGACCAGCGTAACCATGTCCGACCGGATGACGTCCTTGACGGCGGAGTCGGCCGGGCCGAGTGCGTCGAAGGCGAGCGAGTAGCCCAGCACCACCCCCTGGTACTGGTCGCGGCTGACGTGGCCGATGTAGTCGTAGGCCATCCCCTGGTGGGTGACGCCGCAGTGCACCCGCTGGTTGCCGCAGTCCATGTCGGGAATCTGGTACGAGCGGACCGTCCCCGCGGGCTGGACGAAGCGCGCGAGGTTGCCTGGGTTGCCGCTCACCGCGAGCAGCAGGTGGACGCGGCCGACCAGGTCGAGGAGGTTGGCGTGGGCGTCCGGCGCGCCGGTCACCTGGAACCGCAGGGCCTCGGCGGCGAGGTAGGTGCCCGTCCAGAGCGCCGAGTCGCCGATGCCGTCCATCACCGAGAGCTGGGAGTAGGTGGGCGGATCGGTGTAGGAGGCGCTGCCGACGCTGCCCGCGGCCATGCCGTCCCGGCGCAGCCAGTGGTTGTAGGCCCTGGCGCGGTCGTGTAGCGAGGCCCCGGCGTCGGGGGCCGACCAGCCGCCCGAGGCGAGGTCGAAGAGCTCGCAGGCGGCGCCCCCGTCCGCGTCGCCCCAGTTGCACTCGTCCGAACAGGCGCCCACCACGCAGTCGCCCTGCACGCAGCCGTTGCCCGCGGGGCAGGTGTCGTCCAGCCAGCGCAGGCCGCCGGCCGTGGCGCCGCAGTGGCGCTTCCGGTCGTGCGCGAGGCACACCTTCACGCCGGAAGGGCAGAGGTCGACCGGAGGGCCCGCGTCTACCCCGGCGTCGACCGGACCCGAGTCGGGGACCCCGGAGTCGGAAGGCCCGGAGTCGGGGGGCCCGGAGTCGGCCGGGCCAGAGTCGAGGGTGCCGGCGTCGGCGAGGCCCGAGTCCGCGCCGCCCGCGTCAGGGCCGCCCGCGTCCACCCCAGCGTCGGCCCCGCCCGAGTCGGGGCTGCCCGAGTCGCTGTCGCCCCCTTGCACGAGGGTGCCTGACTGACAGTTGCAGGCGGCCAGCCACAGGCACGCGGCCAGCCACGAGGTGCGCACCATGAGGAGCCTCCGGGAGACACGAGGCTGCTAGCACGGCTCCGCTCCGGGCATCAATGGGAGGAGGGAAACACGTACAGCAGCGTGCCCACCTTCAGGGACGCCTGGTCGCGAGGAAGCGAATTCCAACCGCGGAGCTGGTCGACCGTGCAGTGGAAGCGGCGCGCGATGGACCAGAGCGAATCGCCGGTCTCGATGGCGTAGGTGATGCGCGCCTTGCCGTCCACGGTCTCGATTTTCACCGGCCCCTTCGGCGCCGGCCGGGTGGGACTCCCCGCCGGGACCTCTTCCTCGGGTCGGGCCGCGGCGAACCCCGCCCGACGGGCCTGAGCCACCTGCCGGTCGAAGGCTCCGTCCGTCTTCCCGGCGCGCTGCATGGCGGCGCTGGGCACGGGCACCACCAGCTCGAAGTTCAGGCGCAGGGCGCGCGCGCTCTTCAGGCCGTTCATCCGCATGATGGCCTCGGGGGCGCTGTTGTAGGTGCGCGCGATGGCGGACAGCGTGTCGCCTCGCCTGACCTGGTGCACGCGGAAGGTCAGCCGCTCGCGGGGCGCTATCTTGGTCAGCGCCTCGGTGAAGGGCGCGGTTCGCCCCTTGGGAATGCGAAAGAGGTAGGGCTTCTTGCCGTCGCCGGGAGGCGTGCACCAGCGCTTGAGCTCGGGGTTCAGTTCCTGCAGCTCGGCGACGGTGGTGCCCGCCGCCCGCGACAGCACCGCGAGGTCGGTCGAGTCGGCGACCGGCACCTCGTCGAACTCGAACAGCGGCTCGAATTGGAACTCGTCGTCGGCGAAGCCGAAGGCCTTCAAGTGCTTGGCGACCAGCGCCGCGGCGATCAGCTTCGGGACGTAGTGCTTCGTCTCTCGGGCCAGGCCGCGGCCGTCCGAAATCTGCCACCAGTCCGAGGTGCCGCGGCGGCCGATCAGAGCGCGCACCCGGTTCTCGCCCGCGTTGTAGCTGGCCCAGGCGAGGTACCAGTCGCCCAGCTCGTCGTGCAGCTTGGCCAGGTAGCGCGCCGCGGCCACCGTGGACTTCACCGGGTCGCGGCGTTCGTCCACCAAGAAGTCCTGGCGCAGGTTGTACGACTTGCCGGTGGCGGCGATGAACTGCCAGGGCCCGGCGGCGCGCGCCCAGGACAGCGCCCGGGTCGAGTAGCCGCTTTCGATCATCGCCAGGTAGACGGTGTCGCGCGGCAGCCCCTGCTTCTGAAGAATTTCCGTCATCACCGGGACGAAGCGCGTCGAGCGCGACATCCAGGCGCGGAACCAGCGGCGGCCGGTCCCCTGGAAGAAGCGGATGTACTTCGCGACCAGCGGCTGCATCTCGACGGGGATGTCGTATTCGGACTTCACCTGGTCGACGTCGAAGCTGGCGAGGTCGGTCACCGGAGCGAGCTCGAACGGAGCGCCGGGCCCCGGTTCGGCGGCGTCCGAGGCGCACTCCAGGCGGTGGCGCAGCGGGCTGCCGTAGCCGAGGCGCCGCAGCGCCCTCAGCAGCTCGGCGTCGGGCTGGGCCGCGGGGTCGAGTTCGACGGCCTCGAGGGCCTTCAGCTCTTCCATGTCGGCAGACTCGGCCTCGACGTCCTTCGCCACGTCGGGGTCGTCGGGGACTTCGGCCTGAGCCACCCACTGGCCGGACGGGACCGCGGCCAGGCACAGAGCGAGCGACGGCAAGAGCATGGTGGAGTGCAGGAAGGCTAGCTGGCGGTTCTTCGACCCGTCAAACAGGGCCCCGGCGCGCCCATTCCCCAGGTCTCGGGCGTGGCGAGCGGCGGCAGCTTCGGCGAGGGCGCGCGAGGCGGGCTGCGGGCGCCGCTGCGCGAGGTCAGCAAAGGAACGAGAGCCGCGGGGGGGGGGCGCTGGGCTGATGCCGGATTGATGCCTCATGCGTC
>JAHFDQ010000204.1:6422-9653 GCA_023248915.1 Archangiaceae bacterium
TGGAGAATAGCGATGGGTGCCAAACAGGACCTCTTCGGAGAAGCGCTCAAGCTGCCTCCCGCGGCAAGGGCGGAGCTGGCGCACGAGCTGTTGGTCAGCCTCGACGAAGAGGACGTGGGTTCGGACGAGGAATGGGTCCGAGAAATTGAGCGCCGAGGCCAGCAGGTTCTCGACGGGACCGCGAGGACTGTGCCTCTCGAGCAAGTCTGCGCTCAGATCTCTGCGCGCCTACGCCAGCGAAGGAAGCGGTGACCGCAGAGCTGCACGCGGAAGCTGAGCCGGAGCTCGTCGCTGCTGCCGAGTGGTACGAGGTACGCCGCGAGGGATTAGGACAGGACTTCATCGAAGAAGTCGTCCGGGCAGCAGAGGCGATTCAAGCGAGTCCCCGCGCGTGGGCGGCGTGGCCGGGAGTGCGTTCCGACCTTGGCATTCGGCGCTTCGTCTTGGCGCGATTCCCATTTTCGCTGCCGTACCAGATAGGACAGAACCGAATCATCATCCTCGCGATCGCGCACACCCGGCGCCGACCGAGGTACTGGCTGAAGCGAGTCGTCGGGGTGGCGGAACCCTGAGCACGTCCCTCGTCGCTTCGGTGAGGGCGGCGCACGGCCGGGTCAACTCACGCCACGCGCTCGAACTTTTCCTCGAGGTGCCATTCGAGGGCCTGCGGGCTTGGCCGAAGGGCAGGGTCCGCGGGTAGCGCCTTCAGCTCGCCGCCATCGAAGGCCAGGTACCGCTTCCCATTATTCCAACGTTCGTGAATGAGCCTCGAGACGCGAACTCGGAAGAGGTCTGGGCGGTTTCTTGGCGGGGGCTCAATCGTCATCAATCCCCTGTCGAAGAGGACGTGGAACTCCTTCGTGAGGACGAGTCCATTCCGGATGTGGTTGCTGCGCGGGCCGAGGTAGTCCTGGATGTGGGCAGCGTCGAGCACTGGCTCGGTGTGCTCGCCCGTGACCGCGCACCGCCCGGCGTAAGCTTCGAGCAACCGCAACCGAAACGTCCCCTGTCCCTCGCGCTCGACTCGTCGCGCTTCGACGAGCCGTCGATCATCGACGCGCAGCGGCTCGAAGTCACCATCGACCAGATCGGGTGGCGGGTCAGCGCCCGACCGCATCAATTCCGCGAACAAACGGTCCACGTTCGCAGGAGCGGTTTCTAGCCGCCCCTGTTGAATGCCACTGACCGCGTATCCCCGCTCTACGCCCCAGGGAATCCACAGATGGTCGGCCCAGAACGAGACGTCCCTCAGAATCATGCACCCGAGGTGCTGCCGCTCCTCCTCGGGAGTGTTGCGACCGATCAGCCGATAGAAGGCGGCACGGTCTCCGGCTCCGTTCCTAAAGCCGAACGTCTCCCATGCCAGCGCTGGCGTCAGTTCTTGCCGGGTTGCGAAGAAGCCGCAGCCTGCAATCTTCCTTTCCGGCGCACCGAGTCGGAAGAACACGGGCTCTGCCGGCTGAAAGCGCCGTGGGGGCGGACGCCAGAAATTGACCTCGTCCAGCTTTCCCTTGACCGCGTGCGTCGAGAGGTAGTCGAACCAGACTCGGTCCGTGTGGGCGACATATGCTTCTCTGAGCCCCATCGGTCACGCGGAGCTTAACCCACCAAGCGTGATTCGTAACGGCGCCGCGGCTGGTGTGGAACCGATCTCGAGGAATCGCGGGGCCGTGATCCGGTCGAGCGCGTATCGAATCCCTTGAACCGCACTTGCGAGGCGCCTTCCGCTCCCTGCTCCGCGCCGTGGATGGTGATCGAAAAGGGACATGACCGACTTCACCGATGCTGGAAACCCGTGGTCGAACGACTACCTGGCGCGCGTTGTCGGCAGACTCGGCCTCGGAGTCGTGGAATGCGAGAGGCTAGCTGGTGGGCGTGGCGAGCGCCCTCCATTGTGGCTAACCTCGCGGCGGTGAGCAAAGCCGATTCACAGGCCCCTGCAGGTGCCACCCTCTCGGGCGCGCGCTTCAGCAAGTCCGGCGAAGAATCGCGGCAGGCGCAACTGCAGCGGATTCTTGCGATGTCGCCGCTAGCCAGAATGGCCTCTGCGCTTGCGCTGGGTCGTCGGCACCGCGCGCTCGAGGCGAGACGGGCACCGGCGACTGGCGGCGTACCGTGAGCGCATCTGACGAGGGTTTCGAGGCGACGCTGGGCGCGGTGGAACGGGTGCTCGGCGTCCTTCGCGGGCACAGGGTCGACGCGGTGGTGATTGGGGCGATGGCGCTCGCCGTGCACCGGTTTCCTCGCGAGACCGAGGACTTCGACCTCGCCATCGCCGTCCCGCCCGCAGAGCTGCACCGCCTCGCGGCGGAGCTTCGCACGTTGGGCTGGGACGTCGCGGTGCGTGACCCCGACCCGGACGATCCTCTCGGAGGCGTCGTCGACATTCTGGCACCGGGCGCCGACCTCATCCAGCTCGTCAACTTCGACAATCCCCCCGCCGGTGGTTTTCCCCGGCTCGTTCGCGAGGCGGCGAGCTCGTCCCTGCCGCTGGCGACGAATAGCAGCCTGAGGGTCGCCGACCTGCACACGCTCATCGCCTTCAAGCTCTACGCGGGCGGGTCCAAATCGAACCTCGACATCCTCGAGCTTCTGGAGCGCAACCAGCCCGTGGACCTGGCGGTGCTTCGCGACCGGTGCGAGTCACTGGGCCTGGTACAGAATCTCGAGCGGGTGCTGGCGCTCGCGCGCAACGCCTGAACCGCGCGCCGGAGGCTCAACTCCCGTCGCCCGGGGGCCCGGCACCGTGGCGCAGCGCCGCCCAGCAGGCCTCGCCAAGTGTCCGCACCAGCGTGGGGTTCCGTTCGAGCTGGCTGCCACGTGCAAGCAGGAGCGCGAAGAGAAACCCCCAGACGATTCGAGCCTGAAGCAGCTGACCGGCCGGCCCGAGGTCGCGCGCGTTGGCCCTGAGCCACCACGCGAGCGAGGGAGGGACAACCTCGTCCAGCTTCTCCGGTGGGAGGAACGAAGCGCGCTCCAGGTAAAGCGCCATGAAGGCGCGACCACTCTCGTCGTAGACGAGCAACTTCGTGAGGACGCGCCAGATGACCTGGAACGGCTCGGCCTCGGGGTATTCGTAATAGGCCGCATCGATGTGATCGAAGATCTGTTGGTGAAATGCCTCGTAGGTGGCCTCAAGCAACGCCGTGCGGGTGGCGTGCCGGCGGATGAGTGTGGCGACCGAGATCCTCAGCTCACGAGCGACCACGTCCATCGAGACCTTCGCCGGGC
>JAHFDQ010000620.1 GCA_023248915.1 Archangiaceae bacterium
CCGCCGAGCGCGTGGTGATGTCGTTCGACGGCGCCGACGATCTGGCCGGCAAGTGCGAGCGCGCGCTGAAGGCGCTCGACAAGAACGAGGCCCGCTCTTGGCGGCTGTTGCAGCCGAAGGGCATCTACAAGGGCCGCGGCCCCGCGCCCAAGGTGGCCTTCCTCTTCCCCGGCCAGGGTTCGCAGTACGTCAACATGCTGGCCGACCTGCGCCGGGCCGACCCGGTGGTGGCGGACACCTTCGCCGAGGCGGACGCGGTGATGACACCGCTGCTCGGCCGGCCGCTCACGTCCTACCTGTTCTGCGACAGCAAGGACGCCGACGCCCTCGCCAAGGCCGAAGACGCCCTGCGCGACACCACCATCTGCCAGCCGGCGGTGCTCTCGTGCGACGTCGCCATCACCCGGCTGCTCGCCAAGCACGGGGTGGTGCCGGACTTCGCCATGGGCCACAGCCTGGGCGAGTGGGGCGCGGTGGTGGCCTCGGGCATGGCGTCGTTCTCCGACGCGCTGGTGGCGGTGTCGGCGCGCGCCAAGGGCATGGCGGCGGTGGCGCCGCCCGACCCGGGCAAGATGGCGTCGGTGCTCGGGCCCTTCGAGCAGACGGCGAAGCTGCTTTCGAAGGTCGAGGGCTACGTCGTCGCGGCCAACCTGAACAGCCTCAACCAGACGGTCATCGCCGGTGAGTCGGCCGCGGTGCTGCGCGCGGTCGAGATGTTCAACGCGGCCGGCATGACGGCCCAGACGATTCCGGTCTCGCACGCCTTCCACTCGAAGATCGTCGGCGCCGCGTCGGTGGCGCTGCGTCGGGTGGTGGGCGACATGCGGCTGTCCCCGCCGAAGATCAAGGTGGTCGGAAACGTGGAAGGCGAGCTGTACCCGGCCGACCTCGAGAAGGCGAAGGACATGATCGCGATGCAGTTGGCGTCGCCGGTCCAGTTCGTCAAAGGGCTCGAGACCTGCTACCGCGAGGGAGCGCGCATCTTCGTCGAGGTGGGGCCCAAGCGAGTGTTGCAGGGCTTCGCCGAGAACGTGCTGGGCGAGCGCGAGGGCGTGGTCTGCTTCTCGACCAACCACCCGAAGCGCGGCGACCGGGGCTCGTTCCACGACGCGATGGTGGGCCTGTACGCCGCCGGGCTGCCGCGCCAGGTCAAGACCGCCGGGTGCGTGCAGCGGCCCGCGCCGGTGCCCTACGAGGTGCGCAGCGCGGACGTGAGGGTAGCGGCTCCTGCGCCCGTTCAGGCCCAGGCCCCCGCGGGCCAGCCCGACTACCACGCGCTGGGCCGGCTGTTCGCGAGGTTCATGGACGACGGCATGGCGCTCTACAAGGGCGGCCCGGCGGCTTCGCCTCAGCCGATTCCGGCGCAGGCCGCGGCGAATGCGGTGCAGGGGTCGGTGGTGGTCAGTGGGGCAGGGCTGGGCCTGCCGGGCGCGAGCGGTCGCATGTTCGACGACTCGAACTTCGACCGAATCCTCCGCGGCGACTCGTTCATCGAGAAGATTCCCGAGTCGCAGCGGCGGCTGATGCTCGAGAAGAACGTGGTGCGGCTGGTGAAGCGCGAGACGGGCGAGCCGTCGTTCGAGCCCATCGGGACCACCGACGAGGTGCTGCGCCTGGCCGCCCGCCGCGGAGCCTTCGACCTGGTGCAGGAGTTCGGCGTCAAGGCCGAGCGGGTCGAGTCGTACGACATCGCCACCTCGCTGGCGATCGGCGCGGGCATCGAGGCCCTGCGCGACGCCGGCATTCCGCTGGTGCGCAATTACCGACGCACCACCACCGGCAGCCTCTTGCCCGACAAGTGGCTCTTGCCGCGGGCGCTTGCGGACGAGACCGGCGTCATCTTCGCGTCGGCCTTCCCCGGGGTGAATCGACTGGTGGACGAGCTCGAGCGCTTCCACTCGGACAAATTCCGCCGCGCGTTGTTGGACGAGCTCGAGAAGCTCCGCCAGGCGGCTTTGTCGGCGAGCGACGCGGCGCGGCTGGCCAAGCGCATCGACGAGCTGAAGGCCGACCTGGCGAAGCACGGCTACGTCTTCGACCGGCGCTTCCTCTTCCGCATTTTGGCGATGGGCCACTCGCAGTTCGCAGAGCTGCTCGGCATTCGCGGCCCGAACACCCAGGTGAACTCGGCCTGCGCCTCGACCACCCAGGCCGTCGCGATGGCCGAGGACTGGATTCGCGCGGGGCGCTGCCGCCGGGTGCTGGTGATCGGCTCGGACGACGTGACGTCCGACACCCTTCTGCCGTGGATTGGCACCGGCTTCCTCGCTTCCGGCGCGGCCACCACCGAAGAGGTGGTCGAGAAGGCGGCGCTGCCCTTCGACAAGCGGCGCCACGGCATGTTGCTGGGCATGGGCGCCTGCGCCCTCGTCGTCGAAGCGCAGGACGCGCTCGTCGAGCGCGGCATGCGCGGCCTGGCGGAAGTGCTCTGCACCGACATGGCCAACAGCGCCTTCCACGGCACGCGGCTCGACGTCGAGCACATCGCGGCGGTGATGGAACGGCTGGTTTCGACGGCCGAGCGCAAGCACGGCGTGTCGCGGCAGGCGATGGCTCGGGAACTGGTGTTCGTGTCGCACGAGACCTACACGCCGGCCCGGGGAGGCAGCGCCGCGGCCGAGGTGACCGCGCTGCGCCGCACCTTCGGCGCGGGCGCCGACGCCCTGGTGGTGGCGAACACCAAGGGCTTCACCGGCCACCCGATGGGGGTGGGGCTGGAAGACGCGGTGGCGGTGAAGATTCTGGAGAAGGGCATCGTGCCGCCCGTCCCCAATTTCAAGGAACCGGACCCCGAGCTGGGCTCGTTGAATCTGTCGAAGGGCGGCCGGTACCCGGTGAAGTACGCCCTGCGGTTGGCGGCGGGCTTCGGCTCGCAGCTGTCGATGACGCTCACCCGCCGCGTGGACGGGCTGGAAGAGCGCGTGTTCGCGCAGGACGCCTACCAGCACTGGCTCTCGGCCGTGTCGGGGTACCCGCGGGCCGACCTCGAGGTCGAGCACCGCACCCTGAGGGTGAAGGACCTCGGCGCGCCCGCGACCGAGCCGGCGACGTCGGCCTGGGTGTACGGGACTCCGCCGACGGCGTTCGTGCCGATGAGCGGCACCGCCGCCGCCGTCCCAGCCGCGGCTCCCGTTGCCGCGAGCCGGATAGCAGAGCCTCCGGCGCGCGCGCCGGTCGCTCCTGGCCCCGTGGCAATCGCCGTGGACCCGGTGGCCGAGCAGGTGCTCCTGCTGGTCAGTCAGAAGACGGGTTACCCGCGCGACATGTTGGCGCTCGACCTCGACCTCGAGGCCGACCTGGGCATCGACACGGTGAAGCAGGCCGAGGTGTTCGGCATGGTGCGCGAGCACTTCGGCATCGCGCGGCGCGACGACATCAAGCTGCGCGAGTA
>JAHFDQ010000621.1 GCA_023248915.1 Archangiaceae bacterium
ATCGAACTGGCCTTGGCGTTGTCCGAATTCGGCATAGACGGAGTCGCCCACGTCCGCCCCCGTCACTCGGTGGTAGTTGATGCTGGTGAGATCGGGAAGGAACCAGAAGAGGAAGCGGTCAGTGGCGACGGGCGTCCCGCATAGTTGCGCGTCCGCGTCTTCGCACAACTGCGTTTGCCACGTCGCCGGCAACCGGTCGAACCGCGAGAACATGCAGCCGAGGAGCGCGTACCAGGTGGCCACTAGCTCTCGCTCGCGCTCGCCGAACTCGCTAAGGTCGAGGGCTCCCGCTCGAAACACGGCGGTGAACCGGCGCGTGTTATCCTCGAGCAGGTCCTCGAAATGGTTCGACCAGATACGGTACGCCGTCCAGGTGTGACCCTGCAACTGCGTACCGTACCACTCCCAATTTGGGTTTCCCGTCTCGAACTCCCGCAGGTGGTCGGGTGTTAGTGCTTTTGGGTGGCCACGGGCGATAGCGTCGCGCACGGGCTGGAACGCCGGCCGGTCGTTCCGCATAGCCGCGCCGACCCGCGCCAGCCCGGCGACCAACCGTCCCGACCGCAGCAAGCGCGTCTGCAGCTCCAGCTGCCCGTGCAGATATAGGCAGCGGTCGGTCGGGTGGGCGCTGCCGCATCCCCGACACTCCGCCACCCGGTGCCGTAACGAAGCCGCCCCCATCGTGGGCGGGTACAGCCGCCCCTGGTACACGTCGTATTCGATGCGCGGCTGGTCGCAAGCCGCCCAGTGGTGTTGCGACCCGCACAAATCGCATCGAATCACAACGCCTTCGCCCCCGGACGCGGCGTAGGCCGCCTGGCACCGTGCAGTGAGTCGAGCGCGCAACGGGGCCCCGAAGTCGACGAGCCCGCCGACCGTCAGACTGCACTGCTCGAGGCCGGTCGGTCCCGTCGGGCACCCTTCGTCGCTTTGCTCGGCCGACCGGGGCACCGTCGCCCCGGGTCGTAGTAGGCGCCCCAGGTGTAGCTGCCTACGTTGTTGGGTGGCCTCGTCAGCTGGTCGCTCGGGCTCGTCGGGGCGACTCGGGTCCTCGGTGGTCGGGGCCGGCTCCGGCGTCGGGAGTGCCTGCCGTGCAGGAGCCTGTGGTGAGTGTGCCCCGGGCTCCTTTGCCGCTGTCGGCCATTTTGCGAGGGAGGTCCCCGACGACACCCGCGTCGGTGCTGCGCCCAGGCGCAACGGGGTCGCTTCGTTGCGATTTTCGTCGGGCTCCTCCACCCCTTCGCCCCGCTCGGAGCCGGACTCCTCCGAGTCGTCGTCGTCGATCGTGAGCACCAGGTCCCCTGATTGCTGGGACCCGGCTTCTACGTCTGCCGGCTCTTCTTCGTGGGCCGGTTCTTCTTCATGGGCCGGTTCTTCTACTCCGCGGTCCACCGGGGCCCCTTTCGGTGAGCTGGCGTTGTCCGCCAGGGCCGCGCTGACTGGGGCGGTAGCTGTCGTTCCAGGGGGCTCGCGCGGACCGCCCATCGGCGCATCGTCTTCCCCTTCGACCCAGCTGAATCCCCAGGTCAGGCCCTCTGGACCGCCCAGCGCCGTCCGCGAACCGCTGGCCCCCGCCTGGGCATCGTCATTATGGGGGGTAGTGCGGCTCGGTCCCGCGCGGCCGGCGGCAGGAGGCTCCGTGGGTGGTAGACCCGTCTGCTCTTCCCCCGCCAGCCCGCGTTTCGAGCGTTTTCGCTCCGGCGACCGCCCTTCACTCGTACTCCCGTCGCCCGCCGTTTCTTCGAGGGCCGCGTCATCGAGCGTGCCCAGCGTGGAGGGTTCGTCGGTGGGCGGCGGTGCCGTCGACGACACGGACGGGGTCGGTCCCTCGCTCGCCTCTCCCGCAATTTCTGCGTGCCGGGACCCCGCAACGTGGGCGCGCGAGGTCATCTCGCGCACCACGTCCACGGTGGAGGCGCTAGTCGCCCCGCGTAGATCGCTGCCCGCCCCGTCGTGTCTCCCTCGCTTCTGCGTCTTGCTCATTTTTCGCCTACTCGCGCCCCGCGGGCTGGCGCGCGACACTGCCGTTTGTTCGTCCGGTGCCGGCCCTGCCCCGGTTCCTAGCCGTGTTAGCGACCGGCCCCGACGGCGAGGGGAGGGCGGCCCCTCGCTTGCCACGTTGCGCGCGCTCGTATCTTCCGCTCGCGTGGCGGCGGCCGGGGATCCCCTCGTCACGGCCGTCGGCGGGATAATAGCGAACGGCCCCCCGTCGGGCTCACCTTCGCCGAGGTCGTGCCGCACCCCGCCCGCAAAGCGGGCGATGTAACGCTGTTGAAAGACGGCCCCCGTTCCTGGTGTGACGAGGAACGTGCGGGCTCCGGCGGAGGCCTCGATCGCCTCGATCACTCGTCGCCGGAAGTCCGCGGCGATTACGTGGTCGAAGTCGCGCGCGTCGTTGCGTAGCCGCTCGTACGACAGGTCCCGCGGGGATAGGCCGTAGCGCGTACGCACTGCCACCAGCTCGCGGCGAAGCCATTCCCGTTGATGTGGGACTTGGAAGGCGTGCAGCGGTAGATGTACGGTCCCCCGGAACCCACTTGCCGCCTCGAGCAGACTGTGGTTCCACAGCCACAGAACTAGTCCGTGGGACCAGTTCGGTAGCCGGACCCGACAGTGGCGAGCGGCGGGATCGTACGCATGCTCGATGGGGAGCGGGTACCCGAACGTTGACATGACCCGCCGCGTCGAGTGCGTCACCCCTTCGTAGCGATGTTCGAGCTGGTACGCGAAGACGCCGCTGAGTTCGACCGCGGTGTTCAGAGGGCCGGCCTGTCCGACCATGCGGTAAACTCGGTGTTCCAGACCCGGGGGTGATAGGTCCGTCGTCTCGTCCCCGATGGTGGTACCCAGCGGATACAAATCGCGCCACTGACGCGCGATCTCCGCCGCGTACGTTGCCGACACGCGTTGCGTGTTGAGCGCCGGGACCCGTTCGAGCAGCCTCCAGAACAGGTCCGCCGCTGTCGCGTCGCCGGCTAGCAGCGCCGACAGGTCGACACTCTCCTCGCGATCGGAGCTGAACTCATCCAGCTCGAAGTCGTGTACACTTGCCCGGTGGGCGTCGTCGGTCCAGCGGCCCGGGTCGATGCCCGTTAGCGACGCCGCGCTGAAGAAGGCGTCCGCCGCCGCCTTCGCTACGGTGTCCGCCGTGCCCCCTGTCGGGCCGGCGCGCTGCCCGGTGCCGCCGTTCCCTGTCGACGCCGTCTCCGTCCGCGCAGACGGAGCAGTGCTCGACACCGGGCCACCCGGGACCGCCGGGCCCGCTATCTGACGCAATGGCGTCACCACCACCTTATCGTCGGCGCGCGCGGGTCCCGCGGCGACCCCCGCCGCACGGGGCGATTTCGCCCGGTGCGAACGGCTCGGCCCCGCGGCTGACG
>JAHFDQ010000019.1 GCA_023248915.1 Archangiaceae bacterium
GCATGTTGCGGAACACGTGCGGGCCGATGGCGGTGATGCCCTCGGACTTCGACAGGGTGAGCACCGGAATCTGCAGCTCTTCAGCGGCCAGCGCCGCGCGGCGGCTGTCGTCGTTGAGCAGCGGGCCAATCACCGCGATGGCGCCGTCGTCGAAGGCCAATTCTTCAATCTGCTTGCCGGTCAGGTTGACGTCGCCCATCGAGTCCTTCACCACCACCTCGATGTCGCTGCCCTTCAGGGCCAGCCCCACCCCGCGCATCACCGCCTCGCCGAGCTGCTGGTACTTGCCGGTCATCGGCAGCACGACGCCCACCACCTTGGGCTTGACCGCGCCGCGCCGCGCCGACCGTGAGAGCAATTCCTTCGCCTGCTCGGCGTATGGGTGGCTGGGCGCCTCTTTCAGGAAGGCCTGGAGCGTCTCTTCCAGCCGCTGCCAGTCACGCAGGTGGTAGTAGATGCGCGCCAGCTTGAAGGTGATGACCGGCCAGGCCGGGTGGGTGGGCGGCAGGTCGAGCCGGGCCTTGGCCACCTCGAGGAACGGCACCTTGGCCTCGACCAGCTCGGACACCCGGGCGACGGCGTCGGCCTTCTGCTCGGGGGTGTCGGCCTCGTCGCCCAGCTTCAGGGCCACGCGAAGCGCGTCGCCGTAGAGCAGCGCCCCTTCCGCCGCCTGGCCCGCGGCCTCGAGCGCGGTCCGCCGTTCGGGGCCCGAGGCGCGGTCGGCCAGGGACGAGAGCGTCTGGTAGGCGTCGCGGTAGGCATGGAGCTGCAGCGCGGCCAGCCCGAGCTTCAGCTTGGCGTCGGGGGCCTTCTCGAAGAGCGGGTTCTCGAAGAGCAGCTCGTTGAAGGCCCGCCGGGCCGAGGCGAAGTCGCCAGACTCGAAGGCCAGCACCCCCGCCCGGTACATGGCTTCCTGGGCGGCGGTCGTCTCGGGGAAGGCCTTGCGCACTTCGAGCAGCGCTTCGACGCCCGCCTTCTGCCCCTGGGTGTCGGCCACCTGCTGGGCGCCGGTCAACGCCTCGTCGGCCGCCTTGTCCTTCTTGGCGGTGTAGCGCGGCTTTTCTTCGGGGGCGTCGGCGCGCACGTTGCCGCCGCCCAGTTTGGGACAGCCGGCGAACGCGAAGAGGACGGCGACGAACGGGAGGGAACGGCGCATACCGGGCCTACATACCAGAGGCGCTGGCCGAAGGCCTCGCTCACCGCCCCCTGACGTCGAAAGCAGCGGAGAGGTGCAGTTCGGGCAACATCCGCTCATGGAGAACTCGAATGATCTGGACCGTGCCGGTCTTCGAGAGTCGAAAGAAGATGACGTGCTTGCCCTCTCGGCACCGCCGGTACCCGGGGCGAATGTCGTCGCAAGCAAGCCCTGACTCCGGGTCTTCAGCCAATGCCGAGAACCGCGCATCGAGTTGGCCCAGGTAGCGCCGGCACTGCCTCGCGCCCCAATGCTCGGCGGTGTACCGGCCGATTGCGACGAGGTCTCGCTCGGCGGCCCTACTGACGCGGAACCGCGGATTCACCTCTTCGAGGCCCGGCCGACCTGGGCGAGCACCCGGTCCAGGGTGTAGCCGTCGGCGAAGCCGCTCGCTTCGCCTTCCTCCAGAGCGCTTCTCAAGGACGCGAGCTTCGTTTCATGCTCCTCGAGCACTCTGAGCGCGGCGCGGACGACCTCGCTGGCCGAACCGAATCGCCCCGACGCGACCTGCTCGCGGATGAACCCGTTGAAGTGGCCGCCCAAGGTGATGCTGGTGTTCTTCGCGCGCGCTCGCATCGGTTAAGTGTACCATCTAATGGTACATGCGCCAAGCGGCGCTACCCGAAGAGCTCGCGCACCTTCTCGAAGAAGCTCTTCGACACGGGGTTCGTCTCTTCGCCCGAGATGGCGGCGAACTGTTCCAACAGCTCGCGCTGCTTGCCAGACAGCTCGCTCGGCGTCTCGACCACGACGCGCACGTGCTGGTCGCCGCGGCCGCTGCCGTGCAGGTGCGGAATGCCCTTCTGCTTCAGCCTGAACACCTTGCCCGTCTGGGTGCCGGCCGGCACCTTCAGCTTCATCTTTCCGTCGAGCGTGGGCACGTCGATTTGGGCCCCCAGCGCGGCCTGGGCGAACGAGATGGGCACCTCGCAGAACACCTCGCTGTCCTCGCGGTTGAAGAGCGGGTGTTCCCGCACGTGCACCACCACGTAGAGGTCTCCGGGAGGTCCGCCGGCTTCGCCCGGTTCGCCCTCGCCGGTCAGGCGCACCCGGGTGCCGGTGTCCACCCCTCCGGGAATCTTCACCGACAGCTGCGATTCGCTGTCCACCTTGCCCTGGCCGCGGCAGCTTGGGCAGGGGTCGCCAATCACCTGGCCGGCGCCGCCGCACTGGCCGCAGGGGCGCGACACCGCGAAGAAGCCCTGGGTGAAGCGCACCTCGCCCGCGCCGCCGCAGGCGGGACAGGTGCGGGTCTGCTTAGTGCGCGACCCGGTGCCCTCGCACGCCTCGCAGCGCTTGGGTCGGGGGATTTTGACCTGCACTTCGCAGCCGAAGGCGGCCTCTTCGAATGCAATCTCGAGGTTGTAGCGGAGGTCGGCGCCGCGGGTGCGCCCGCCCCGGGTGCGGCCCCGGCCGCCGCCGAAGATGTCCCCGAAGATGTCGCCGAAGATGTCGTTGAGGTTGACGCCCGAGAAGCCCTGCCCGAAGCCCTCGAAGCCGCCGGCCGCATGCCCGAACCGGTCGTAGCGCGCGCGCTTCTCGGGGTCGGACAGCACCTCGTAGGCCTCGGACGCTTCCTTGAACTTCTCTTCGGCCTCGTGGTTCCCCGGGTTGCGGTCGGGGTGGAACTGCAGCGCCACCTTGCGGTACGCGCTCTTCAGGGCCTGGGGTTCGATGCCCCGGTCCACGCCGAGGACTTCGTAGTAGTCGCGCTTCGGGCTGGACAAGGCGCGGCAATATAACGCACGCGCCTACACGTTCCAGATGCGGTTGGGCAACAGGTCGAGGCTGGCGAGCCTGCGCCGCAGCAACGGCGCGACCTCTCCCGAGGTGTGCCACCTTGGCACCACGAAGTGCAGCTCGGCGCCGTACAGCCGCGCCGCCGAGGCCAGCAGCGTCCACCGCTTGATGGAAGCCGCGTCGCCGGCCACGGTGGGAGTGACGATGTCGAGGATGATAGGCGTCTTGCCCGCGTCGGCTTGGCGGCAGGTGAAGTCGGGGCGATGGTCTTCTAGGGTGCCCGAGAGCACCGGCGGGGGCGGGTACCCGGGCAGCCTCGCGCGGATGTCGGTGCAGCCCACCGTGCGGAAGTACTCGGCCATCAACCAGAGCAACCGCCGGCGCTCGTTGTCCTGGACCTCGGGCTCGCAGCCGACGGTGTTGGATTCGGTTTCCGGAGCGGTTTCCATGCTCAAAAGCTGACCGCCCTCGACCCGTCCGGCAACCGTCGGCGCCCCGGCCTGCGGGCAGGCTCGGGCGTTGCGTCGGGCGTCGTGCGGATGACAGATTGCCGGACCCCGTGGCCAGTCCGTCCACCTACCGGCGCCTGCTCGGCACCCTGGCCCCTCACCGGGGGGCGCTGGCCGTGGCGATTGCCGCCTCGGTGGTGGCGGCCGGGGCGACCGCCCTCTACGCGTTCCTGGTGGGCCCGCTGCTGGAAGCGGTGCTGCGCGGGGGCGACGCCCGGTTGGGCCCCTTCACCCTGGGCGGCACGGCGCTCTTCTGGCAGTTGCCGCTCGGAGTGGTGGCGGTGGCGGCGGTGAAGGCCTCTTCGCAGTGGCTGCACGCCGGCCTGATGCAGTCGGTGGGGCAGGCGGTGCTGTCCGGGCTTCGTAAAGAGGTGTACGGCCGGTTGCTCTCGCGGCCCCCGCGCTTCTTCGAGGCGCGCCACTCGGGCGAGCTGCTCTCGCGCTTCACCTCGGACGTGGCCCAGGTGGAGTTCGCCGTCACCCAGGCGCTGTCGTCGTACGTGAAGGACACGCTCCAGTTGCTGGCGCTGCTCGGGGTGTGTGCCGCCCGGGACGTCCGGCTGTTCGCCCTGGCCTTCGTGGTGCTGCCGGCCGCGGCCTACCCGGTGGCGCGCTTCGCCCGCTCGGTGAAGAAGGTGGCCCGAGCCACCCAGGCGTCGCTGGGCGCGCTCACCGAGCTCGCGTCCGAGCAGCTCCACAACCTGCCGGTGCTGCAGGCCTTCCGAGGCGAGGCCCGCGCCCTCGCGCGCTTCGACGGAGAACAGGCCCGGTACCTGACCGCGATGCGCCGGTCGCTCTTCGTGCGCGGGGCCTTCACGCCGACGCTCGAGCTCCTCGGGGTGGTGGGCGTCGCGCTGGCGGTGGCCGGCGGGGCCGGCGCGGTGGCGGCCGAGCCCGCGCTCGCCGGGAAGCTGCTGTCCTTCCTCGCCGCCGCGCTACTCATGTACCAGCCGTTGAAGGCGCTCTCGGGCACCTTCGCCGGCGTCATGCAGGGCGTGGGTTCGGCCGAGCGGCTCTATGAGCTCGCCGACGTGCCCTCCGAGCCTTCGACCGGCGCGCCCGCGGAACCGCTCACCCGGGCGCTCGAGCTGACCGGCCTCACGGTGTCCTACGACGACCGGCGGGAGGCGCTCTCGGGGCTGACGCTGAGAGTGCCGGCGGGCAAGAAGGTGGCGCTGGTGGGTTCGTCGGGAGCGGGCAAGTCGACCGTCTTCTCGGTGCTCCTCCGCTTCGTGAACCCGAGCGGCGGCGAGGCGACCTGGGACGGCCGCCCGCTCGAGGCGTTGGAACCGGCGGCGCTGAGAAACCAGATGGCGTGGGTGCCGCAGGAACCGGTGCTCTTCTCGGGCAGCGTGCGCCACAACCTGCTGCTCGGCCGCCCCGAGGCCACCGAGCCCGAGCTCTGGGAAGCGCTGCGCCAGGCGCACGCCGAGGCCTTCGTGCGGGCGCTGCCCGAGGGCCTCGAGGCCCCGGTGGGCGAACGGGGCACCCGCCTGTCGGGCGGCCAGCGGCAGCGCCTGGCCATCGCCCGGGCCTTCGTGCGGCGACCGTCGCTGTTGCTGCTCGACGAACCCACCAGCGCTCTCGACGCGGCGTCCGAGGCCGAGGTGCAGGCGGGCTTAAGGCAGTTGATGGCGGGGCGGACTACCCTCGTCATCGCTCACCGCCTGTCCACCGTGCGCGACGCCGACGTCATCTGCGTGCTCGACCACGGCGCCGCCGCCGAGCTGGGCACCCACGACGAGTTGGTGGCGAAGAACGGGCGCTACGCGGCGCTGCTCCGCCAGGGTGAAGTGGCGTCCGCCTAGGAGCGTCGGCCGCTTGTGTCGCCCGAGCGCCTTGCCTATGACGCCCTCCCCCGTGGACCCGACGCTCCGCCAGCACCTCGAAGGCAAGCGCTTCGGCCTGGTGCTCTCGGCCGGCTTCTTCGGCTTCTACGGCCACGCGGGCTTCCTCCGCGGGCTGGGAGATGCCGGGCTCGAGCCGGCGGCGTATGCGGGCACCTCGGCGGGCGGGCTGGTCGGTGCCTTCGCCGCGGCGGGCCTCGACGCACGAGCCATCGAGGAGACGCTTCTGGGTATCACGCGCGCGAGCTTCTGGGACTTGGACCTGTTCGGCGCGGTGCTGGGCGCGACGCACAACGGCCATGGCGCCACCGGGCTGCTCAAGGGCGACCGGTTTCGCGACCTGCTCGAGCGGACACTGCCGGTGCGCACCTTCGAGGAGTGCCGCCGGCCGCTCTTGCTGGCCGCGGCGAACCTCACCGCCGGACGGACCGAGCTCTTCACCCGGGGCGAGCTGGCGGCGCGGGTGCACGCCTCGTGCGCCTACCCCGGGCTGTTCCGCGCGGTGAAGCTGGACGGCGCGCTCTACTGGGACGGAGGGCTGGTGGACAAGGCGCCCGCGCTGGCGCTCACCGAGAGCGAGGCGGGCACCGGCCTCGAGGCCCTGTTGGTTCACTACCTGCCGAGCCGCACCGCCGAGAGGCTGGGCGGCCCGCTGGCATACGTGCAGGGAATGGACGCGGGGATGGCGGGGCTGAGGCACGACCACTTCCGCCTGCAACTGCGCGCGCTCGCGGGGAAGCTGCCGGTCTACGTGGTGGTTTCCGAGCTGCCGCCGGTGTCTCCGACAACGATGGAGCGTGGCGCCGAGGCCATCAGCGAGGCCCGACGCTCGGTCGAACGGGCCCTGGCGCAGGCTCCGATTGCGTTCACGTGAGTTTCCGGGGTCTCAAGCGTTTGACACTCGGTCGATTGGTGTCCAAAATTAATAGCGATGTCGCTCATCGATATTGTTGACGCCCAGCGTAAGGCTGCTCAACGACTGGGCTTTATTTCTGCGGCTGGCTCGAAGCGTAGGCCCCGGTCAGACAAGGGTCGATCGCGCCTGCCCGCCCCCGTGGCCACCCGCCTGACGCGGCTGCTGGCGAGGGAGGAACGGCCGGCGATGCGGGCGATTCGCGCCGACCTGCTCGCGTTCTGCCGGGAAGCCGGCTACCGCGTTCCCGCGCGCGCGACCCTCTACAGCTTCATGGCAAAGGCTCCCACGCGGCTCTATTCCTCCGCGCGGTTGCCGGTGGCCGCGCAGGCGGCGCTCTACAACTTGGACTCGAAGGCGCGCGTGCCCGGGCACCAGCTCGCCTTCTACTGCTTCAACTACGGCGACCTGGCGGCCCTCTGCTTCGCCGCGGGGCTGCCGTGGCTGTCGCTGTACCAGGCGGCTCGGATGCGCGGCTTCCGCGGCAAGAGTCGCGGGCTTCTGGAGGCCGTGCTTCGCGCCCGCGGCATCTGACGAGGACTCCGTGCCCACTCGCCCCGAGCGCGTCATCCCCGAAGCCCTGGCGACCGCGGTGGCGCCCCTCCCGTACTGGTTCGTCATTGGTGGACACGCGGTGCGGTGCTTCTGCCCCTATCGGCCGACCCGGGACGTCGACTTCGGAGTCGGCGGACAACGCGAGCTCGAAGGTCTGCTCGCGCAACTCGGAAAGAGCGGCACGGTCGAGATTTCCGAGCGAGGCGCCGACACCCTCCATCTCAAGTGGAACGGGCTCGACGTCTCCGTGTTCGTCCTCGAGCAGCTCAAGCCCCACACCGAAGAGCGGCGCCTGACCGTCACCGGCATTCTGGCCACCAAGCTCCACGCAATCCTCGACCGCGGCACCCGCCGCGACTTCTTCGACCTCTACGTGATGTTGCAGCACCAGAGCCTGGGCCTCGCCGAGTGCCTGGCCGCCCTGCGCGCCGTGTACGCCCAACCCGTCAACGAGCCGCTGCTCCTGCGCGCCCTCACCTATTTCGACGACGCGGAACGCGAAGCGCCCCTTCCCAACGAAGGGCCCGCCGACTGGGAGTCGGTGAAGGACTTCTTCCTCACCCGGGCCGGCAGCCTGCTGGTCCCACCGACGCGCACGCTGGCCATTCAGGCGAAGACGGTCGACGTCACACGCGGGTAGCGCGGGCGGGGCAGGCGCCCGGCCCCCCCCCCCCCCCCCCCCCGCCCGGCAGTCGGGCGCGAGCCTCATTTCCGGTGCTCCATGCGGGCCCTGGCAACCGGCGAACTCCGGCGGAAGCGGCGCCGCCCGCAAGAGTGCTATGAGTCTCCGGGCATCATCCTCGTACGACGCCTTTCGTCGCGGGGGGGGCCGCATGGTTGGGACTTCCGAAGCCGGCAGGACCTGGCGTCGCTACGCCGCCGCGGTGGTTTCCGTCGCCGTGGCGGCCGCGCTGCGGGTCGACTTCCTCATCTCGCTGGGCACGCGCATGACCTGGCTGACCTATTACCCGGCCGTCATGGTCGCCGCGCTCTACGGCGGCCTGTTCGCCGGGCTGGCCGCCACAGCGCTGTCGTGCCTCGCGGCAATTTTTCTCTGGCCGCTGATGGTGGACCAGCCCTTCGTCCGCGACTCCGCCGACTGGCTGGGCATGGCCGTCTTCTTCGCCAACTGCGCGATGATTTCGGCAATCACCGAAGCGGGCCATCGCGCCCAGGCTCGCGCGACACAGGCGAAACACCTGGCCGAAGCGGCCGAAGCGGCCAACCGCGCCAAGAGCGTCTTCTTGGCCAACATGAGCCACGAGCTGCGGACGCCGCTCAACTCCATCCTCGGCTTCTCGGACCTGATGCGCGGGGCCGAGGGCGCCTCGGAAGACCAGCGCAAGACGCTCGACATCATCAACAGCAGCGGCGAGCATCTTCTGGCCCTCATCGACGACGTGCTCGACATGGCGAAAATCGAGTCTGGCCGCGTCAGTGTGGACAGCCGGGCCTTCGACCTGACCAGCGCGGTGCAAGACGTCGCCACCCTCATGCGCCAGCGCGCCGAAGCGAAGGGGCTGCAGTTGCTGCTCGACCAGGGCGAGGACGTTCCCCGGTTCGTCCTGGGCGACGCCGCCAAGTTTCGGCAGGTGCTCATCAACCTCACCGGCAACGCGGTCAAGTACACGCACCAGGGCCGAGTCACCCTGCGGCTGCGCGCCCAGCCGGCCGGCGCTGACGCCCGCGTTCGGTTGGTGGTCGAAGTCGAGGACACCGGGGTCGGCATCGCGCCCGGCGACTTCGAGCGAATCTTCGAGCCCTTCGTCCAACTGGGCGTCGGAGCGACCAAGACCGGCACCGGGCTGGGGCTCGCCATCACCCGCCAGTACCTGCAACTGCTGGGCGGCACCGTCCGGGTCGAGAGCGCGCCGGGCAAGGGGTCGACCTTCCGGGTCGAGCTGCCGTTCGCCCTGGCGGACGAGTCGCAGGTCCTCGCCGGCGATGCTGGCCGGGGCCGGGTGGTGGGCCTCGAGCCGGGCCAGCCCGAGTGGCGGGTCCTCATCGTCGAGGACCAGCTCGAGAACTGGCTGTTGCTGCGCCGGCTGCTCGAAGACGTCGGCTTCCAGGTTCAGGTGGCGACCACCGGCGCCGAGGCCATCGGAAAGTTCAAGGAATGGCGGCCGCACTTCATCTGGATGGACGTCCGCCTGCCCGGAATGGACGGGCTGGAAGCGACCCGAAGAATTCGCGCGCTCGAGGGCGGAAACGACGTGAAGATAGCCGCGCTCACCGCCTCGGTCTTCAACGAGCAGCGGGCCGACGTCCTCGCCGCGGGAATGAACGACTTCGTCCGCAAGCCCTTCCGCGCCGCCGAAGTCTACGAGTGCGTCGAACGCCACCTGAACGTCCGCTTCCGGCGCGAAGCGGCCCGGGTCGGCCGCGCCGCCGGAAAGGACGCCGCGCCGATGCCAGGGTCGGTCGCCGCCCTGGACGACACGCTCCGCAGGGAATTGTCCAACGCCCTCGTCAGCCTCGACGCGACGCGCATTCAGGACGTCATCGTTCGGGTCTCGAAGGCGAACCCGGCGCTGGGCGAAGTCTTGGCCCGCCACGCCGAGCGGCTGGAGTACACGGCGATGATGAACGCTCTCGCGACCGGCGGTACCGCCCCCGCCAAGGACGCTTCATGACGGACAAGGGCACAGTCCTGGTCGTCGACGACACGGTCGCAGCGCTGAGGCTGCTCTCCGACATGCTCACCCAGGACGGCTACCAGGTCCGCCCCGCCGACAGCGGGGAGCTCGCGCTCGCCTCGGTCGCGGCCAGCCCGCCCGAGCTCATCCTGCTCGACATTCGCATGCCGGGGCTCGACGGCTTCGAGGTCTGCCGGGCGCTCAAGGGACGGGAAGAGACCCGTGAAATCCCCGTGCTGTTCATCAGCGCGCACACCGACGTCGAGGACCGGGTGAAGGGCTGGCAACTGGGCGCGGTCGACTTCATCTCCAAGCCGCTCCGGCGCGAAGTGCTCTTGGCGCGGGTCGACACCCACCTCCAACTCAGCCGACTCCGGGCCCGGCTTAAGCACCGCGCCGCCGAGCTGGAGAGCGCGAACCGGCGTCTCGAGACCGAGCTGGCCGAGCGCCTGCGCGCCCAGGAAGCGCTGCGGCAGAGCGAAGAGCATCTTTCCACCACCCTGCACAGCATCGGCGACGCGGTCATCGCCACCGACGCGTCCTGCCGGGTCGAACGGATGAACCCGGTGGCCGAAGCGCTCACCGGCTGGTCGCTGGCCGAGGCGAAAGGCAAGCCGGTCGCCGAGGTCTTCAGAATCGTCAATGAGTCCACGCGCGCGCCGGTCGAGAATCCGGCCGAGCGGGTGTTGCGGGACGGCGCCGTGGTCGGCCTGGCGAACCACACCGCGCTCATCGCCCGCGACGGGGCCGAGCGCCCCATCAAGGACAGCGGCGCGCCCATTCGCGCCGCCGACGGGTCGGTGAACGGCGTGGTGCTGGTGTTCCGCGATGCCACCGAGGAGAAGCGCGCGAACGAGGCGCTCGCCTACCGGGCGGGCCTGGTCGACGCGGTGGGTGACCCGGTGGTGGCGACCGACGCCGACTATGTCGTCCGCTCGTGGAACCCCGGCGCCGAACGGATGTACGGCTGGCTCGAATCGGAAGTGGTCGGCAAGCCCCTGGGCGACACGCTTCACATCGAGTACCAGGGCGTGAGCCGGGTCGAGTTTCTGCGGCGGCTCGAGGCGACCACGCGAGGGCAGGTCGAGCTCCGCTGCAGAAACCGGGCGGGCCGGCCCATCGACGTCGAGGCCTCGGTGGTGGCGCTGACCGACGAAGCCGGCAAGCGTTCGGGCTTCGTCGCCGTGCACCGCAACGTCACCGAGCGCAACCGCCTGGGAGCGGTCCGCGAAGCCACCGCCGCGGTGAACGCGGCGCTCCTCGCGCCCGCCTCGTCCATTCCCACCATCGCGGCGGCGATACTCGACCAGGCGCGGCGGCTGACCGACAGCCCTCACGGCTTCGTGTCGTCTTGCGATGCCGCGACGGGCGAGTTGACGCAGGAAGCGGTCACCGCGCCGGCCTTCGCCAAGGCGGGCGCGTGGTCGCTCGCGATGTCGGGCGGCACGCTCGACCGCTATGGCCCCGAGCTCGCCGCGGGCCGCCCGCTGCTCTCGAACGCGGCGCGCGAGCTGCCGGCGGTTAAGGCGCTGCCTCCCACGCACCTGCCCATCGACAAGGTCCTCGGCGTGCCCGCGGTGATTGGGACGGAAACCGTGGGCGTCCTGGTGGTCTTCAACGCGGCCCGGGACTACTCGGACGACGACTTCAAGTCGCTGCGCGCCCTGGCCGACCTGTTCGCCCTGGGCATACAGCGAAAGCGGGCCGAGCTGGCCCAGCGCGACAGCGAACGGCGCTTCAGAACTCTCACCCAGAGCTCGCCGGCCGGCATCGTCCAGACCGACGCGCGCGGCGACTGCGTCTTCGCCAGCACCCGCTGGTGCGAACTGACCGGGCTGACCGATCAACAGGCCGAGGGCCGGGGCTGGGTTCAATCGCTCGACCCCGAGGACCGCGAGCGCGTCACCGCCGAGTGGTACGGGTCGATTCGCGACGGCCGCCCCTTCGAGGCCGAGTACCGGCTGCGCCGGCCCGACGGGAAGGTGCACTGGGTGCTGGGCGTCGGGACCGCGGTCAGGAACGCCGACGGAGCGGTGGCCGGCTACCTGCGGTCGGTGACCGACCTCACCGAGCACAAGAAGCTGCAGGCGCGCCTCTTGCTCGCCGACCGCATGGTGTCGGTGGGCACGCTCGCTGCCGGCGTCGCCCACGAAATCAACAACCCGCTGGCCTACGTCCTGTCGAACATCCGGTTCGCCGCCGACGAGCTTGCCGCCGCGCGCGTCGAGTGCGCCCGACATTCGCCGGCGGGGACCGACCTGTCCAGAATCGACGAGGCGCTCGCCGCGCTCACCGAGGCGCGCGAGGGCGGTGAACGGGTGCGCAACATCGTCCGGGACCTGAAGACGTTCTCGCGGACCGAGGACTCGCACCTGAGCCAAGTCGACGTCGAGCGGGTGCTCGAATCGTCCATCAACATGACCGGCAACGAGATTCGTCACCGGGCGCAGTTGGTGCGCGACTACGGCGTCGTTCCCGCGGTCGAGTGCAACGAGTCGCGGCTCGGCCAGGTGTTCCTGAACCTGTTGGTCAACGCCGCGCAGGCGATTCCCGAAGGGCACGCGTCGAGCAACGAGATTCGGGTGTCCACCCGCGTCGACTCAGCGGGGCGGGTGCAGATAGAGATTTCGGACACCGGGTCGGGCATTCCGGCCGAGCACCTGTCGCGCATCTTCGACCCGTTCTTCACCACCAAGCCCGTGGGCGTGGGCACCGGGCTGGGGCTGGCCATCTGCCACGGCATCGTCACCGGCCTCGGCGGAGAGCTCTCGGTGGAGAGCACCCTCGGCAAGGGGACCACCTTCCGGGTGGCGTTGCCGGCGGCGTCGGCCCAGGCGAAGGCCGACCCGGCGCCCGAACCCGAGGTCCGCGTCAGGCCGGGGCGGATTCTGGTGGTGGACGACGAGCCGCTGGTGGGCAAGGCCCTGAAGCGGGTGCTGGGGCCGAAGCACGACGTGGTGCTGGCGACCTCGGCGAAGCAGGGGCTCGAGCACGTCGCCCATGGCGAACGCTTCGACGTCATCCTGTGCGACGTGATGATGCCCGAGATGACGGGCATGGAATTGCACGCCGAGCTCCTGCGCGTCGCGCCCGAGCTCGCGGCGCGGGTGGTCTTCGTCACCGGCGGCACCTTCACCGAGCAGGCGCGCGAATTCCTCGACCGGGTGCCGAATGGGCGCCTGGAGAAGCCCATCGACCCGGGCGAGCTGGCCCGCGCGCTGTTCGCGCTCCTCGGCCCGCCAGGCTGAGCTACGGGGCCGGCCGACGCTACCTACCCGCCAGGGCCCGCGCGGCGGAAGCGAGGTAGACGGCCTTCGACATGTCCAGTAGCGCCGAGGTGTCGTTGAACCCCGCCGTCACCACTCGCCAGGCGCCGTCGGACTTCCGCTTGAGCAGCCAGGTGGTGTTGAGCGCGCCCGGTTCCGAGCCGCCCTTGTAGCCGACGTAGCTGAAGACGCCCTTGGCATCTCCGACGCCGGGGTTCAGCGAAAGAATGTCGAGCACCGGGGCGGTGGCGGGCACCGCGCCGAACGCCTTCAGCCGGACCATCAGCTTGCACAGGTCGTTCGGCGTGGCGAACCACTCAATCTGGTCGATGAGGCGGGGGCTGGTCCAGCTTCCGGCGTAGGTCCGCGGGTCGCGGGCCGCGTAGGTCGGCGAACGTCCTCAGCGAGTAGGCGGTGCCGACCGCGTCGTTCTGCATCTTCCCCGAGGGCAGGCTCTTCCAGTCGTCGCGAATGGCGAGGGTTTCGTTCCAGGTGTGCACGCCGGCGTCGACCTGATTCGCCAGCGTCGACAGCACGTACAGCTTGAACGCCGAGCCGAGCGCGAGGCTGGTGTCGGGGTCGATGGAACGGACGGGCACGCAGGTGCCGCTGGTGATGTCGGCCTCCAAGTAGTTCACCGATGGCGCCATGGCCCTGAGCGCCGGTTCGACCTTGGCCCAGGTGTCCAGCGTCGGGTCGGCGTCGGCCGCGGGAGAGAAGAAGAGGTCTGAAATCTTGTCGGTCTGGGTGGGTTCGGTGCCGACCTCGACTCGCTGGTACTGGGCCTGGGAGTCCGACACCAGGGCGACCAGGAAGGTGGGCTGCAGCGTCCCGTCGAAACCCTGGAGCGTGTAGGGAGCGGCGGCGGCGTAGTTGACCAGAACGGTGCGCAGGGTGGCCACCGGGACGGCGGCGAGGAAGGCCGCCGAGAAGTGGCTGGACACCTCGGCGTTGGTCGCGGAAGAGATGCCGCCGTCAATCATCGCCAGCACGAAGGCGAGCTGGCGGCCCGCGGCGGTGTCCGGCGCGGACACTCCGGCGTCGGCGCCCCCGTCCGAACCGTTCCCGCCATCGGGCGCGGGCCCCGCGTCGGCGCCGGCGTCGACGAGCTGGCCGCCATCGAACGCCGCGTCCGGGTCGTCGGGGTTGCCCTCGTTGGGCGTGGGGGTGCAGGAACCCAGGGCGACGACGCATGAAGCGGCAAGGAAGAGGCGCGGCATGGGCCGGCCCTAGCGCACGCGCGCCGGTGCGCTCAAACCTCGGTGACCTGCCAGAACACCTACTTCGGGCCGGTAAGTGCGACCGGGTCGGTTTTCAACCTCTGCCCGTTTCCATGCCGGACTTCGGTGCGGCATGGAAACGGGCAGAGCCGCGCCCACCGTCACCCGCGCGGGGGTGTCGCTCCCAGCTTCACCAGTGCGTCGAAGTGGGCCTTGCTCACCGGGGCCACCGACAGCCGAGGCCGGGACAGGACGGCGAGGCCGGCGAACGCCTTGCCCTTTCGCACCTCGGCCAGCGCCACCGGGCACGGCAAGGGCGCGCGCGCTAAGAGCTCGACCGCCACCCAGTCTTCCCCCTTCGCCGTCGGGTCGGGCCCGGGCTTGCCGCTCACCGAGGCCAGCCCGACGAAGCTCTTCTCGCTGCCCGAATGGTAAACGAGCACCCGGTCTCCGGGGCGCATCTCGCGCAGGAAGTTTCGCGCCTGGAAGTTGCGCACGCCCGTCCAGAGCGTGCGCCCTTCCTTCTCGAGCCGGCCGAAGGAATAGGCGGACGGTTCGGTCTTCACCAGCCAGTGGGAAGGCGTCACGGGCGTCGTTACGCCGGAATGCCCTCGAACAGCACGCTCGACAGGTACCGCTCGCCGGCGTCGGGCAGGACGACGACCAACACCTTCCCCTTGGACTCGGGCCTCGCCGCGACCTTCAGCGCCGCCGCCACCGCCGCGCCTCCCGAGATGCCGCTGGTGATGCCTTCTTCTTTGTGCAGCCTGCGCGCCAGCTCGACCGACTCGTCGTTCGACACGGTGACCACGTCGTCCACCAGGTCGAGGTCGAGGTTGTCGGGCTTGAAGCCCGCGCCGATACCCTGAATCTTGTGCGGCCCCGGCTTCGGCGGCTCGCCCTTCCGGATGGCGGTCAACACCGGCGAGTGAATGGGCTCGACCGCCACCGACAGCACCGACCGCTTCTGTTCCTTCTTCAGGTAGCGCGAGACGCCGGTGATGGTGCCTCCGGTGCCGACGCCCGAAACGAAGATGTCCACCTTGCCGTCGGTGTCGTTCCAGATTTCGGGCCCGGTGGTGCGGAAGTGGATGTCCGGGTTCGCCGGGTTCTTGAACTGCTGCGGCATCCAGTACTTCTTCGGGTCGCTGCCCAGAATCTCCTCGGCCTTGGCGATGGCGCCCGGCATGCCCTTCGGCCCCTCGGTCAACACCAATTCGGCACCGAAGGCGCGCAGCATGCGGCGGCGCTCGACCGACATCGTCTCGGGCATGGTGAGGGTGATGGGGTAGCCGCGGGCCGCCGCGACGAAGGCCAGCGCGATGCCGGTGTTCCCGCTGGTGGGTTCGACGATGGTGCGCTCGCGCGAACCCGGCGTGAGAATTCCCTCGCGCTCGGCCGCCCAAATCATCGCCGCGCCGATGCGGCACTTCACCGAGTAGGCCGGGTTCCGCCCCTCGATTTTCGCGAGCACCGTGGCGTGCAGCCCCTGGGTGACGCGGTTCAACTTCACCAGCGGGGTGTTGCCGATGCTCTTGCTGTTGTCCTCGAAAATGCGGCTCATGGGTTCTCCTGGTTAGATGCTGAAGTCCAACGTGCTCGAAGTCTGCTGGGCGCGCTTCACGAGCTCGTCGAGCGTCACCCCGTCCACTTCCCGCTCGACCACGCGGTCCACCTGCGTCCACAGCCACTGCACCGCCAGCGCATTGCCGTCGGCGCCATTTCCCCGCTCCACCGACGGGGACACCAACGGGCCGTCGACTGCCCGCCACACCTGCCCGGCCGTGATGCGGTCGACCGACCTCGCCAGCCGGACGCCGCCTTCGGCCCCGCGGCGCGCCTCGACGATTCCCGCCCGCCTCAGCTCGGACACGATGGCCTCGAGGAACTTGAGCGGAGTCCCGGTGCGGCGGGCGACTTCCGCCGTGCGCGAAAGACGAGTCGGGCCGGAGTGGACCGCCAAGTCCACCACGGCCCGCATCGCGTAATCGGCTTTCCGGCTCGCTCGCACAATTCCTACCAATCCGATAGGAATTATTCTATATGCCTGCCGGGGGCCGCGCAACCCAGATTCGCGCCCCGAGCCGAGCCCTAGTTCTGCGGCAGCGGCGTGCCTGGCGTCAGGTCAATCATCGGCACGCCGTAGTACCCGGACGGCAGGTACGCGGTCTGGTTGGCGACCACCACGTCCTCGACATAGCCGTCGGTGCGGACGAAGCCCTGGAACGAGGGGACTCCGGGGTTGGCCAAGTCATAGACGAGGATGCCCGAGTCGTACCAGCCGGCCGACATGAACAGCTTCCCGGCCGCGGCCTTGACCAGCCAGCCCGAGTTGCTCTGGGCGGTCTGGGCGTCGGAGATGGTCATCGACGCCAGGTCGACGGTGGTCAGCACCGCCTGCGACTGCGACTGGGTCCAGTCCCAGGTCTGGACGTAGGCGTGCTCGTTGGCGACCGTCTGCGCGCCCGGGTACCCGGAGAGGTAGGTCGAATCGATGAGCACCGCGGTGCCGTTGGCCAAGAGCCCCAGCTCGTGAATCGAGGTCGTGGTCTGAGTCCAGTTGGGCGTCCAGCTCACGTCTTCGGTGTACAGGGTGTTGCCGTCGTCGGACGCCGCGAAGAAGACGCCCGGCACGTTCACCTTGGCGAGCAGCACCGGCGCCTTCGGGTCGGTCAAGTCGATGCGGTCGACGTAGTACTTCACGTTCTGCCAAGTCGAACCCTGCCACTCGTAGTGGGTAATCCACGCGAAGTTGCCGACGGTGGTGAGGCCCCACGACCAGTCGCTGTCGGGCAGCGTCACCGTCGAGGCCAGAACCGGGTGGTCGGCGTCGGTCAAATCGATGACCTTGACCAGGTCGGGCGGCTGCGGCGTGCAGCCCGTGCAGGTGTACCGGTAGAAGTACGGGTGCAGCGCCAGCGCGTGGCCGACCAACTGGGTCTGGCTGCCGTAACCCCAGCCCCAGCCCCACGAGGAGATGTCGTTCGGGTCGAGGTCCAGCTTGCCGCGCAGGAAGGGCTGAGTCGGGTCGGTCAGGTCGACCGCCTGCAGCCAGGCCTTGCTGGTCCCCACCGAGTAGTCGTAGCTCCACGAGGACAGCCAGAGGATGTTGCCGTCGAGATAAGTTTGAGCGTACGGCGCGGCGACCTTCAACCGCGCGATGGGGTGGGCGCTGTCGGGCTTGTTCGCCTCGGTCACCACCAGCTCGGTGTCGCCGCGGTACCAATCGCCGGACAGCTCGATGGCGTAGCCGTTGAGCACCGAGAGCCGGTTCACCGACCGGGCGAGGTCGAGCACCGTCAGCTCGACCGGATTGTCGCGGTTGGCGATGTCGAGCACCTGCAGGCTGGTGTCGGACAGCGCCACCAGCTTGTCCTGCACCGGGAAGGCGCGGGTGATGAAGCCGGCGTGCTCGGCGAAGCCGCGCAGCGTCAGGCCGGCCGAGTCGAAGTCGACCAACTGGGTGCCGCCGACGTAGCTCCAGGTCTGCGGAGCCCAGCTCGAGTACGGCACCAGGATGAGCCCGAGCGAGTCGAGCACCTGGAACACCTTGCGGAAGTCGTCGGGGCGCGAATTCACGTAGGTGTAGCCCGAACCGAACTCCACCCGGTCCGTCATCTGGGGCGAGGTGGGGTTGGCCACGTCGAACATCGAGACGTTGAGCCCCTGGTTGCCCGACGAGTGGCACGCGTCGGAGTTGTGGCCGAACGCGATGAGCTGGTCGCCGCGCGGCTCGACGAAGTCGAGGGCTCCGGGCATCGAAACCGTTCCGGTGAGCACCGGCTGGGTGGGGTCGGTGGTGTCGACAATCCAGAGCGGGTCGACGCAGTACGCGGTCACGACGTAGGCGCGGTTGCCGTCGAAGCGGGCCGCGGTGACCGACTCGGGGACGACCAGGTCGAGGTGGCCGACGTGGGTGGCGGTGTCGGGCGTCGCGATGGACCAGAGGTCAATCGTCGCGCCCGAATTCCAGCCGACCTGGCTGACCGCGCGGAAGATGCCGGTGGCGTCGTCGAAGTCCATCGCCCACCGCTGCGTCACCTGGCCGGGGGCGCTGAAGCTGGCGCCCAGCGTCAGGGTGCCGGCCGGGTCGGAGCTGTCGATGACCTGGAAGTTGGTGATGGGCTGGTAGCCTGAGCCCGAGTAGTCGTAGCCGGCCTGCGAGATGGTGATGCGGTTGGCGGTGAAGTTGGCGTGGGTGTCCCAGCCCGAGCTGGGGAAGTCGACCCGGTCGACCTGCGTCATCTGCGCCGAGTTGCTGATGTCGAAGCTGGCGACGAAGGTGAGGTTGGCCGAGGCGCTGGTCCCATTCATTCCGGGGTACCACCAGGACCACTGCCGCGACTGGACGTACAGCACCTCGCCGACGATTCGGGTCTGCTCGACGTCGCCGTCGATGGGCAGCTTGCCCAGCACCACCGGGCTGACGCGGTTGGAGACGTCGATGGCCCACACCTGCGAGGTGAAGGTGGGCGACGCTCTGAAGGCCCCTTCCCAGCAGCCGTACATGAAGTAGTCGCTCACCACCACGTAGGCGGTGCTGCCCCTGACGTAAAGGTCGACGGGAGTGCCGATGAGCGGCACGCGCGCGAGCACCGAGGGGGCGGCGGGGTTCGCGACGTCCACCACCTGGAGGCCGCGATAGGTGTTGAGGACGTAGAGGGTGTCGCCGACCACCTTGTAGATGTCGGCTTCCTGAATGTCGCGCGGCTGCGCGCTCGAGCCCGAGCCCGAGCCCGCGTTGCTCGAAGCACCCGCCGAGGGAGCGCCTCCGGCTGCGTCTTCGCCGGTCGCGACTCCGCCCCGGCCGCCGCCGCCGTTGGCGGGTACCGAGACGAACTCCGTTTGGCCCTTCTTCGGGTGGCCGGCGGTGCCGTCGAACCCGGTGAAGTGGACGCCGCCGTGGGTGCCTACCGGCTGCGCGGGAAGCCGCGGTTCCTTGGCGGGCCCCGTCGGGGTGATGGGAGTAATGGGTTGCGTCTGGCAAGCGCCGAGCGCCAGGGCCACGGACGCGAGCAGCAGGACGATTCGGGTTCTCATGACGGTTTCCTCGGGCGCCTCGGGGACACGTGGCGCGGCGCCGTCCCCCAAGCACCCAGCGTGCCACATGCAAGCCACCGAGACGACTGGCCGTCCGGGCCTGGTGCCCCCTCAGAAAGCCGAGGCTCTCGGCTGTTTTCCGGCTCGAAGAAACGCGAATGGGGCCCTGCCCGGGCCCCACCCGCTTCGGCCGAGGAGATATCGGCCTAGTACGCCACCCCGTACCCGGCGGCCTTGGCCTTCACCGATTCCATCACCCGGTCGTCGAAGGAGTCGGCCTTCGACTTGGAGTTCTTCGCAATCCAGTCGGCGCGCTCCTTGGACAGCTTGACGATTCGGCCCTGGAGTTCCTTGCGCTCGGTGGCGAGCTCTTCGACCTTGGCCTGCTGTTCCTTCTTCGACAACTTCGCCAGCTCGACCGGCAGCTCTTCGGGCTTCAGCTCGGCAACCTTGGCGGGCGCGTCGACCAGGTCCACCGCGCCGGAGACCGCCACCGGAGCCATCGATCCTCCAGGCCCTGTGGAGTGGACCATGAATGCCGACCGGTCGGCGGCGGCGGCGGCGGGCGCGGCGGCCACCGTCTCGGCGCGGACCCGGTTCTCTTCGCGCGCGGCGACGGTGCCGGCGTAGAGCGTCTTGGTCGCGACCTCGGCGCTCAGCTTGGCCATCTCGGTGTCGTAGGGAGTCGCCACCGCCACCATGCCGCCGCCCTGCTCGATGCTGTTGAACGAGCCGTCGGCCAAGAGCGAAAGCGCGCGGAACGAGGCCTCGGTGTCGGCCGCCGTGCCGCAGCGGATGGTGTTGACGACGATGCCCTTCTCGGCCGCCTTCTTCGCCCACACCTTGCTGTTCCACTCGTCCTTGTAGTCGTCGTGCGGCGGGGCGTCACCCACCAGGAAAATCATCTTCATCGTCTTGGGGTTCGAGCTCCACGACATGAGCTTCACGGTCTCGCCGAGCGCCTGCCCCACGTGCTCGGGGAAGTCGCCGCCCCCTTGCGCCTGGAATTCGCGCAGGTGGGTGTAGATGGAATCGAGGTCGTCGGTGAGGTCGAAGCGCTTGGTGATGTAGGTGTCGCCGCGGTCGCGGTAGCCGACGAGCCCGACGCGAATGCGGGGGGTCGGCTTGCCGGCGGCCATGCGCGAGGCGACCGACCAGATTTTCGCCTTGGCCCCTTCGATGAGCCCGGACATCGAGCTGGTGGTGTCGAGGACGAAGGCGACCTCGAGCGTGGGCCGCGCCGGCGGGGGGTTGGGAGAGGGGCTCTCGGCCAGGGCGAGGGCCGAGGTCAGGGCGAAACAGGCGGCGAGTAGGCGATTCATCGAAGGCTCCGGGTTTGGGGACCGGCCTTCAACGTGCACCGCCCAAGCCAGATCTAACGAGGCCGACACCCCGCCAAACCCGCGCCGGCGCGGGCGCCGCGCCGCGCCAAACGTCGCCGCCGGGAGACGCGAGAGTGGCAATTCAGCCGAGCCGGCCGACGTACTCGCGAATCTGGCGGTTCCAGTACGGCCAGTCGTGGCCGCCCTCGGGCCCCCAGTCGTCCACGCAGGGCGTGAGCCCCTTTGCCGTGAGCAGCGCGTTCACCCGGTAGGAGGTCGAGCTGTCCTCCCAGGGCCCCGAGCCCGTCACCAGGCGGATGTCGCACCCCTTCAACTGGTCGAGGACCGCGGCGTCGTTCAGGTTGGCGAGGTAGTCGACCGGGTTGTTGAAGTAGAAGTCGTCGTTGTACTGGCCGTCCATGAACGCGCGTAAGTCGTAGACGCCCGAGAAGGCGAAGCAGCGCCGGAAGACGTCGGGGTGTTTGAAGACGAAGTTCGCGGCGTGGTACCCGCCCATCGACGCGCCGAACGCGGTCAGCGGCAGTGGGGACCGGCAGTCGTCCCACACGAAGGGCACCACCTCTTCGCGCACGTACTCGGCGTAGCGGCGCTGGGCGTAGCTGCGGTGGAAGGGGTGCGCGAAGGCGTTGTGGAACGAGTCGTCGTGGTTGGCGCTCACCGCGAACACCTTCACCCGGCCGGCGTCGAGGAAGTCGCCGATGGCGTCGATGAGGCCGCGGTCCTTGTATTCCCACTCGTTGCCGCCGCTGGTGGGAAAGGCCACCACCGGAGGGCCGAAGTGGCCGAAGACCGTCAGCCCCAGCTCGCGGCCGAGCCGCGGGGAGAACCACTGGTGGTGCTCGATGCGCATGGGCGCAGTATGCGACGAACCGGGCGTTCCGTTCAGCCCGAGCGAAGTCGACGATCGGAAATGCCTGCCAGCACTTTGTCAGGCATTCTGCTGGCAGTATTTGCACGAACCCCAATTCGTCCCACGAAGGCGCTGGTCGTGTGTCCGGGGACTCGCCGGCACGCGGGCGGCGACATCGAGTGGGGATTTGACCGTGTTGTATCCGGTCGTATCCCCAATCGATTTGAATTCGCGGGCTTCCCGAGCCGCCCTACCGCTTGAACGTCTCGAGGGCGCCGCGCACCGGGGCGAAGTCCTCGGGCTTCACCGAGGTGGTGCCCTCGGCGATGAAGGCCGCGGTCAGCGTCTTCTTCCCTGCCGCGCTGGCTGAAAGCGCCTTGGCGGCCGCAGACAGCTTCGTCGCCTGGTCGGCCGGGAAGGTGGCCGACACCACCAGGACGTCGTTGGGAATGGCCGCCGTCGCCGCGATGATGGTCAGCTCGCCCGCGCCAGCGCCCAGCGCGCCCTCGCAGCCGGTCGCCTTGGGAATCGCCGGCACCGGGTCGTCCGAGAAGGTGGCCCCCACGTCGTACTTGCCGTCCGAGACCGCCTTGCACACCGCGTCGTGGGTGTTGAGGAAGTCCTGGGTGACGAACAGCCCCGCCGGGTCGATTCCGCTCGCCACCAGCATCGCCTTGGGCAGCACGTAGCCGGTCGCGCTCGACGGGTCGACCCACGCCACCTTGAGGTTCTTCGCCTTCTTCATCGCGTTGAGGGTGGCGAGCGGGCTCCGGGCCTTCGAGAAGAGCACGGCCCGGTAGGTGGCCTGGCCCTTTCGCACCGTGCGCAAGAGCGGCGTCACCTTGGCCTGGGTTTCCGCGCGCACGTAGGCGAGCGGGCCCATCAGCGCCACTTCCACCTCGCCCTTGGCCACCGCGGTCGCCAGCGCGTCGTAGTCCGCGAAGACTTTCGAGTCGGCCTTGCGCCCCAGCGACTGGCCGACGAAACCGGCGAGCGCCGCGGCCTGCGCGTTGGCGGCCTTGTCGTTGGTCGTCGCCACCAGGCCCACGCCGAGCGGCCTGGGGTCGGCCGCGAGCACGGCCAGAAGCACCATCATCATGGCTGTCCCTCCCGTGAAGCTGCCGCCCGTGTACCAGAGCCGACGGTCCTAGGCGACCCCTCGTGGTGCGACGACCCGGCCTGGCCGACCTGCGCGCCGAACCGGGCCGACGCCTCGAGCGCACAACGCAGCGGCGCCGCCGGGCGTCGGGCGCTAAGGTGCGCCGCCATGGACATGGCCCCCTACTTCCCGCCTCTGGACGTCGGCGACGCCGGGCTGTCGGCGCTGGCCCGCGGCGTCATCGGCTCGGAGATTCTGAAGGTCGCCGCCGAGATTCGCGCTCTGAAGGCCAAGGGGGCGACGCTCTGCAACCTCACCGTCGGCGACTTCGAGCCGGCCTACTTCCCCATTCCGGCCGAATTGCTCGAGGGCACCCGGGTGGCGCTGGCCGAGGGCCACACCAACTACCCGCCTTCCGACGGCGTGCTGGCGCTGCGCGAGGCGGTGGTCCGGTACTACGAGCGCGAGCTGGGGCTGACCTACCCGGTCGAGTCGGTGCTGGTGGCCGCCGGCGCGCGGCCGATGCTGTACGCCGCCTACCGCGCCGTCATCGACCCGGGCGACGTCGCCGTCTACCCGGTGCCGTCGTGGAACAACAACCACTACGCCTACCTGTCGGGCGCGCGGGCCGTCGAGATTCCCGTTTCGGAAAGCTCGAACTTCTTCCCCACCGCCGAACAGTTGAGGCCGCACCTATCGACCGCGCGGCTCTTGCTCCTCAACTCGCCGCTCAACCCGTGCGGCACCGTCATCGGGCGCGAACCTCTGCGCGACATCACCCGGCTGGTGGTGGAGGAGAACGCCCGGCGGCAGAAGGCGAAAGAGCGGCCGCTCTACTTCCTGTACGACCAGGTCTACTGGGCGCTCACCTTCGGCGAGGCGAAGCACCACACGCCGGTCGAGCTGGTGCCCGAGGCAGCGCCCTACACGCTTCTGCTCGACGCCATCTCGAAGTCCTTCTGCGCCACCGGCCTGCGCGTCGGCTACGGGGTGATGCCGCCCGCGGTGCGCAAGCGCATGGCCGACATCCTCGGCCACGTCGGAGCCTGGGCCCCCAAGGCCGAGCAGGTGGCGGTGGCGCGGCTGCTCGACAAGCCCGAGGTGCTGCGCCCGTTCCTTTCGCGTATGTCGGGCGCGGTGAAGGCGCGGCTCGACGCGCTCTACGGTGGCCTGCAGGCGATGCGCGCCGAGGGCCTGCCGGTCGAGGCCATCGCGCCCCAGGGGGCGATTTACCTCTCGGCCCGCTTCAACCTCTTCGGCCGCGCCTTCCGCGGCAAGCCGATGACCACCAACGACGACATTCGCCGGTGCCTGCTCGAGGAAGCGGGCGTCGGGCTGGTGCCCTTCCAGGCGTTCGGCCTGAAGACTGACACCGGCTGGTTCCGGCTGTCCGTCGGCTCGGTTTCGCTGGAAGACATCGCCGCCGCGCTGCCTCGGCTGAAGCGCGTGCTGTCCGCCACCTGACGGCGCGGCCGGGCCCGCATCAGTCGAACATTCGCCGACCGCCGCCGGTAGGATGTCGAACCATGCCTCAGGCACCCTCCCCGGGAGTCTCGGGTCCGCCACCCGCCGCCGAAGTGCAGATTGGCGCGAATCGGGTCGCGCTGCTTCGCGACGGCGGCGAGGCCTACCCGGCGATGCTGGACGCGATTCAGCGGGCTCGCTCGAGCATCTGCCTCGAGACGTACATCTTCCGGGAGGACGAGACCGGCCGCCGCTTCGCCACCGCGCTGTGCGAACGCGCGCAGGCGGGCGTGGAGGTGAACCTGCTCTACGACGACTGGGGCAGCACCCTCTCGCCCGAGCTGGTGCACCGGCTGCACGTCGCCGGAGTCCGCACCCTGGCCTTCGGTCCGGTGGCGAAGGGCCGGCTGTGGGACCGGCTGGTCGGCCGCTTGCGCAGGCGAAACCACCGGAAGTCGCTGGTGGTGGACGGCGGGGTGGCCTTCGCCGGCGGGCTGAACGTGAGCGACGACTACGCCGCGGCCTCGGCGGGCGGCCGGGGTTGGCGAGACACGCACGTGCGCATGGTGGGCCCGGCGGCCGCCGAGCTCGAGCGCATGTTTCTCGACACCTGGAGGACAAGCCGTGGCGCGGCCCTTTCGGAGGAGCGCTACCGCCGTGGCACTCCAGAGCCGGACGCGCGCGTGCGCATCGTCGGCAACGAGTTCCGGAAGGACCACAAGTTCATCCGCAAGGCGTACCTCTCGGCCATCCAGCGGGCGACCCGGCGGGTGCACCTGACGCACGCCTACTTCCTGCCGCCGGCGCGGGTGATGCGCGCGCTGCAGCGGGCCGCCCAGCGGGGAGTCGAGGTCTCCGTCATTCTGGCGGCCACCACGGACGTTCCTGTCCTCTTGATGGCGGCGCGCGGCCTGTACGGAAAACTCCTGCGCTCGGGAGTGAAGGTGTACGAGTGGACTGGGCGGGTGCTGCACGCAAAGACGGCGGTGGTGGACGGGGTCTGGTCGACGGTGGGGTCGACCAACCTCGACTCGATGTCGCTCAGGTCGAACCTCGAGGTGAACGCCGTCTTCGAGGACGCCGAGCTCGGCGCGGCCGTCGAGGCGATGTTCGAGGACGACTTGAAGAGCTGCGTGCAGGTGACGCTCGAGGCTTGGAAGAAGCGGCCCTGGACCGAGCGGTTCCTGTCCTGGCTCGCCTACCGCTTCCGCGACTGGCTTTAGGGGCTCTACTTTCGCAGCAGCTTGAAGGCGTGCCCCCAGGACTTGGCCGCCGAGCCGTAGAGCACCCAAATCATGCACATCGCCTCTAGGTAGCGGGACGACTCGATGCCGCCCACGTCGACGACGCCCCAGCCGAAGTCTTTGAGGAGCGCGGTCACCTTCGCCTTGGCCCCGCCGTCGTTGCCGCAGATGAACATGTCCGGCGGCCCGCCCGGGAAGGAAGGCTTGAACATGTGCGCGTTGCCGACGCTGTTGAACGCCTTGACCACGCGGGCCCCGGGCAAGAGCCGCTGCACCTGTTCTCCGGACGAGTCGTTGCCCGACAGCGCCAGCCGGGGCGGGAAGCCCTTCGAGAAGTCGAGCGGGTTGGTGGTGTCGATGACGACTTTGCCCTCGAGATTCTTGGGTCCGGCGGCGCGGGCCACCGCCTCGTTGGCCGAGCCGAGGGTGGCGAAAACCACCCACTCTCCGAAGCGGGCGGCGTCTTCGAAGGTGCCTTCCGAGGCCTTGCCGCCTTCGGCCTTCACCCAGGCCACCGCCTTCTCGTTCCCGGCCGCGCGCGAGCCCAGCTTCACTTCGTAGCCGAGCGCGATGAAGCCGTGTCCGAGCGCGCGCCCCACGTCTCCGGTACCCAGGATTCCGATTTTCAAGGTGCTGCCTCCTCGCCAGGTTTCGGGCTAGGTAGCCACGGCTCGGGCGCGGTGCAGCGGATTCCGTCGGGGCCTGTCGCCGGCCCTACACCCGGGGGGCGGCTGGCTGGCGCATGGCTTTTCTGCTACTGCGCTCGGCTCTTCTTCGCATGGGCGAAACTCCCACCATCGGCGTCGGGCGAGTCCTGTTCCGTTTCAGAAGCTTCACCCCGGTGCCGGTGTTGGCGCTGCTGGGTTGGCTCCTGTGGCGGTCGCGCGGCGAGCCGGGGCCAGGCGGGCCCACGGTGGACGTGGCGCTGGACGTCGTGGGGGTGATGCTGGCGGTCCTGGGCCAGGCGCTGAGGTTCT
>JAHFDQ010000622.1 GCA_023248915.1 Archangiaceae bacterium
GCAGGCGTGGGCGCACGAGCGGCCCTCGGCCGAGGCCGTCGCCTGCGCCTCGGGCATTTGGGCGCTTCCCGCCAAGAGCCGCTCCCTCGCCGCCAACAGCCCGGCGTGCTTCGTTCCGCCCGGACAATAGTCGCAGGGCCCGTGGGACGGCACGTCGATTCCGAAGGCGCTCGCTCTGAGGTGCGCCACCTCGCAGAGCTCTTCGACCGGCTGCTCAGGGTCCGAGCTGGCGAGCTCGGCCTCGGCCGGGCACTGGCCGCACATCGCCTTCAACTGGCACTCGAGGCACTTGGTGGCCCGCGTCACCTTTCGCCCGCGCACCTCGAGCATCGCTCCCTTCCAGGCGTCGGCGAACGGCGTCTGGCGCAGGTCAACCGCGTCCTCTTGCGACATCACGCACAGCCTCAGCTTGCCGTACGGGTCGATGGCGAACGAGTCGATGCCGCCGCCGCACTGGTACAGGGTTTCCTGCTTGGGCTGAGCGGCGAATCGGCCGGAGAACCGGCGCCACTCCGCGGGCCGGCGCGGGTCGGACAGGTCGAGCGCCACCCGCTGCTCGGGCGTCAAGACGGCGCAGGACGGCATCGTGTGGTCGAGGCGGGGGCTGACGTGGGCGTCGAAGCGGAAGGGGACGCCCAGCTCTTCCTCGGCGAAGCGGCGGAGCGCGTGGACCTCGTCGACGTTCTGGCCGGTGGCCACCGTCTTCAGCGTCAGCGGCAATCCCCGCTCGCGCAAGAGGCCTATTCCCTCGACCGAGCGCTCGAAGCTGCCGGCCGCGCGGGCGAAGCCTTCGTAAGTCTCTCGGGTGCGCCCCAGAATCGAGACCTCGATGGCGAATGGCGGGCGGTCGGCGAGGCGGTCGGCCTTGGCGGGAGTCAACAACGTCGCGTTGGTGAACAACGTGATGAGAAAACCGGCGCGGTGGGCGCTGTCGTAGATGTCGAGGAAGTCGGGCCGGGCAAAAACCTCGCCGCCGGTGAAGAGCAGCCAGAGCGTCCCGGCCTCGGCCAATTCGCCGAAAATCCGCTGGTACTCGGCCAGCGTCAGCTCGGCGGCGTGCGCCGAAGCGTCGCTCAGCGCGAGGTTGTTGTAGCAGTGGGCGCAGGCCAGGTTGCAGCGGTGGGTGAGCTCGATGGCCCCCGAGAGCGGAATTCGGCGCGCCATCGCCTGCCGGTGGAGCGAGGCGCTGAAATCGGTGTAGCTGCCGGCTTTCACGGGCCACGCCCCTGGCCGGACTTCTCGACCAGGCCGGCCCGCTCGAGGTCCTCTACGAATGCCAGCGCGTCGGCGGCGGCCTGTGCTTCGGACACCTCGAATTCGGCGGCCAGGGCGCGACCGATTTCCTGCACCGTGGTGCGGCCGTCGAGGCGCCCCCAGATGGCCGCGCCCACCTCGTCGAGGACGAAGATGGCGTCGAGGTCGGCGGCCGCCCGGCGGGCTCCCACCAAGAGCACCTCGTCGCCCACCCTTCGCATGGCGACGGCGGTCGAGTGCGAATAGCGCGGCGCGTCGGGGTCGCCGTTTGTTTCCGAAGCCATTCGCCCCATCTTATCGGTCCACCCGCTCGAAAGCTCGGGTGTCACGGGTGACCCCGCCGCGGGAATCAGGTGGGGAAATACTGACGCCGCGAGCGCGAGCGACTAAGCAGGCGAAAGTGACGTCCGTCGGCCGCATGGCGCTGTTCGCAATCGTCGCCGGCGGACTGGTGACCGGGCTGCACGTCTACCTGTACCTGCGACTGGTGCGCGACACCACCGCCAGCCGGCGGGTGCGTGTCTGGGCCAAGGCGGTCATCGCGGCGCTGGCGGTGGCTCTCTTCGCGTCCCGCTTCGTGTACGCCCACCTGCCTCGCGCGTTCGTCGTGCCTTACGCGACTTCCACCTGGCTGTGGATGGGCGTGGCGACCTACCTGGTGCTCACCTTCGCGGCGGTGGGCCTGGCGCGTCGGGGGTTTCAGCTGGGGGTGTGGGCCCTTCGCGCGGTCGGGCGCGCCCCCGAGGCTCCGCCCGACCCGGGGCGCCGGCTTTTCGTTTCGCGGGTGGTGGCGGGTTCGGCCGTCGCGGCCACCGCGGGCTTCGTCGCGGCCGGGGCCTGGCGCTGCTTTCAGCCGCCCAAGCTGACGGAGGTGGCGCTGAAGCTGCCCGGCCTGCCGCGCTCGCTCGACGGCTTCCGGTTGGTGCAGCTCTCCGACGTCCACGTGGGCGGCATTCTCGAGCGGCGCTTCGTTCGCGAGCTGGTGCAGCGCTGCAACGCAGAGAAGCCCGACCTCCACGTCATCACCGGCGACCTGGTGGACGGCGACGTGCCCACGCTGGGGCCGGCCATTGCCGAGCTGCGCGGGCTCGAGTCCCGGCACGGCACCTTCTTCTGCACCGGCAACCACGAGTACTACTCGGGCGTGGACGAGTGGGCGGCGGCGCTGCCCGGCTTCGGCGTCACCGTGCTGCGCAACCGCTTCGTCGAAATCGGCGACCCAGGCGCTTCCTTCGACCTGGTCGGGGTAGACGACTGGGGCCACCGGGGGCTCGGCGGGTACGACTTGCAGGCCGCGACGGCTGGGCGAGACCCGGCCCGCCCGGCGGTGCTCCTGGCGCACCAGCCGCAGAACTTCGAGGCGGCCATCGCCCGCGGGGTGGGCTTGCAGCTTTCCGGGCACACCCACGGCGGCCAGTTCTTCCCGGGGACGGCGATGGTGAGCCTGTTGTGGCGCTTTCCGGCCGGCCACTTCACGGTGGGCGACCGGCACATCTTCGTCAGCCGTGGCACCGGCTTCTGGGGGCCGCCCTTGAGGCTCGGCAGCGCCGCCGAGATCGTGGTGGTGACGCTTCTGGCCTGACGCCTCGCCCGGTGCGGTAGAGTCGGCCGCCGGGAGGGCCGTTCGCTGAAGCGCGCCATCAAGCAAGACCGGGCCGTGCGCACTCGCGAGGAAATCCTCGACGCGGCCATCAAGCTGTTCGCGCGGCGCGGCATCGACTCGACCACGATGGCCGAGCTCGCCAAGGCGATTCACCTGACGCCGGGCGCGCTCTACTGGCACTTCCCCGGCAAGGAAGACCTGGTCCTCGCCGCTCTCGAAGAGTTGCACCAGCGCTACCTCCGCGAGTTCGGCGGAATGCTGGGCGACCTGCGGAAGCTCTCGGCCCGCGCGCAGTTGACGGCGTTCTTCGAGCACACCCGCGCGCTGCTTGCGGCCAACCCGGCCTATTGCACCTTCTTCGCCATGGTGAGCGCCGAGACCAGCGACACAGAGGCGGCGGTGGCGGCGGCGCTCAGGTCGTTGCTCGGCACCTACGTCCAGGTGATCGCCAACGTCATCCGGTACGGGCAGGACAAGACCGGCGAATTCCGGAAGGACTTCGACGCGAGCA